>JAYTAC010000783.1:0-6405 GCA_043737755.1 Spirosoma sp. | reverse complement strand
AGCCGAAAGTGGAGAAGCCGAAAGTCGAACCCGTCAAACCGGAGAAGCCGACCGAAGACGTCGCCGTGGTGAAGCCCAAAATAAAGGCCGGTGGCGTGTCGAGTTCGTACACCGTTGGTGCGGGAGAAACGTTCTACGGCGTGGCCAATCGCTACAACATGAAACTCAGCACGTTGAAGGAACTCAATCCCGGCGTGTCGGAGGGCGACGTGAAAGCGGGCATTACCAGGCTGAAGGTCAGAGCGATGGCCGTTCACACCGTCGGGCCGGGCGACCTACTCCGGGTGGTGGCCCAGAAATACGGTATCAGCAAAGAAGCACTCATGCGGGCCAATAAGAAAAGTAAAGACATCGCCAACCGGGGCGAAAAACTCATTATTCCGTTCCCGGAGAAGCAGTAGTGCTACGGTAGTCCGGGCTTGCCCATGTACTGCTCCAGAAAGCTGTCCCGGTAAACGGCCCCGAACGGAATCTCTTCATCGCCGAGGTAAACATAAGTCGAATCGAAGGCCGTGACGTGCGCCGTGTTGACCAAAAACGATTTGTTCACCCGAATGAATTGAGCGGGAGGTAATTGCCGACTGACCGTTTTTATGTTCATAGCCGTAATCAATTTTTTGTCCGGTGTGTGAATAATCACGTAGTCTTTAAGGCCTTTGATGAACAGCACATCCTTGAAGAGCACCTTGTAATGCCGCCGGTCGGCCCGCACGAAAAAGTGATCGCTGCGCATACCGTCGTCCTGCTGCTGCCGGGCATCGTGCAGCAATAGCTTGTACTAAGCCGCTTTTTGAACCGCCTTTTCCAGCCGCGCCAACCGAATGGGTTTCAGCAGGTAATCGACCGCGTCGAGGTCGTAGCTGTCGAGGGCAAACTGCGAATAAGCAGTCGTGAAAATCAGCAGCGGTCGGTGGCTCAGCGAGCGGGCAAACTCCAGTCCGTTCAATTCGGGCATATTGATGTCCAGCAGCAACAGGTCCACCGGATTGAGGGTCAGAAACGCATCGGCTTCGTGCGCACTGCCGAACGATCCCAGCAAAGTCAACGCGGAAACTTGTCCGATCAGTGCCGCTAATCCTTCGCGGGCTAAGGGTTCGTCGTCAACTAAGATGCAGGTCATACGTCGATCACTAATCTGGCCGAATAATGCCCATCCGTACTCGTCAGCGTCAGCGTGTGCCGGTTCGGATATAGCAGTTGCAACCGGCGACAACTGTTTTTAAGCCCCAGCCCGCCCACCGGAGTGGCTACCGACCAAGCTGGTTTGGAGTTTTCGGCACAGAACACCAACTGACCATTCTCTTTCGCAAAACATAGGCGGATGAACGAAGGGCCGCTCGAAGTGGCACTGTGCTTGATGGCGTTCTCGACGAAGGGCATGAATAAAAAGGGCGCAACGGTTAGCCGGTCAAGGGATTCGCCGACGGTGATGGCAACGGTAAACTGGTCCCGGCGAACGGTTTCGAGCGTCAGAATCTGTCGGATATTCTCAATGTCACGCGTCAGCACCACTGACTCCCGGTCGCTTTCGTGGAGTTGATAGCGGAGAATGTCGGACAGGGCGAACAGAATCTGCGAGGCTTTATCGGGGTCTTTGCGGGTGAGCACTTCCAGATTGTTGAGGGTATTGAACAGAAAGTGCGGGTTAATCTGATTTTTCAACTGGGTCAATTCCTCGCGCAGTTACCGGGTTTCCAGTTCGCTGATCCGGCGCAGGTCGCTCGCCCACCGCCGAAACACCTGTAGCCCAGTTGTGGCCCCCACGAACACCAGCGGCAGCAGAATTGTGTCCAAGAAGTCAACCAACGAGAGCGTTGATTGGTAGTCGATGGCCAACGTGCCACGCGGGGACGCGATAATACAGGCCACAACGAGGAGCCAGAAGATGACGACCAAGCCCAGCACGGCCCCGGCGTAACCCACGAACTGCCCCGGCCAGAGCAGCCGGGGCACCAGCACGCATATATTGGCGTAGACCAGCGTCAGCGTCAGCACAAACAGGCCCACATTGACCGCCAACCCCCAATCGAGGGACGGATTAATCTGTCCCTCGATTGGGGGTTGGCAAACTGAAAGCCGACAACACCAATCAGCAGGGCATGACGCAACAACCGGTAGCGCGATTCACCACTAAGGATGAATCGGGCGAACGGGTGGTCAAAATGGTTAGTGGCGGGCAGTGGGGACATCAATTTTGTAAACGGGTTTTCGGCGTCGGGTTTTCGTTGGACGGTCAGGTTCGTAAAGTTAATCGCGCCGACGCTTGTTTTAAGGTTGTTGAGCCGCACCGAGTTGGATGAGGGCTAATTCTAAATCGATCAGGCGTTGGTACCCTTCTCAGAAGCTACGTCTTCATTCGTGAACACAATGGCCCCGGCGCGGGTCGCGGGATCGAAAAACATAAGCGTGAAAACACCCTGTTCGCCCCCCGCGTGGCCAAACACTTCGGTGGGTAATTGCGGACCGGGCGAAGCCCCCACGTCGGTCGGCCTGACATATCCCCAGATCAGCCCCTGCCGTTCGGCTCCGGCCAGAGTCGGGTACTGAATGCGGCTGATCTCGGCAATACCGGCCGCACTCAGAACACGTTTACCATTCAGGGCACCGCCGAGCATCACCGCCCGCAGAAATTTCGACAAATCATTGACCGTCGTTCGCAGTCCGCCGTTTGGATAGTCGGCGAAGGTGTAGTGGCCGTAGGGTTTGTTTTGGTCATTGTAGGGCATGGCTAACCCGGCTGCGGGCAGGTCGCGCAGCCGCCAGCTTGTTTTGGTCATGCCCAGCGGGGCGAAAATCATGTCGTTGGTGTACTGGTCGAAGGGCTTTTTGGCAACAACTTCAACGATATACCCCAGCAGGGCAATACCCAGATTTGTGTAGGCGTACCGCCCGCCGGGACTGCCCGCCCCGAATGAATCGGGGCTGTAGTAGGTACCGCCAGGGACGAAAAAGGCGCGGGTAAAATCGGCCAATGACAGCGTCGGGTCACTGCCGAAGGTATACAACGCCGGGTTGGCTACCTGATTGTAATGAGCGTCGACAACAGTGGCCGTGTGGGTCATCAGGTGTCGGCAGGTGATAACGGCCTGTGGGTTCTTCGGGTTGGTCAGTTTGAAGGGCAAGTACTGGTTGATGTCCGTGTCCAAACTAAGTTTTCCCTGCTCCACCAACTGCATCGCGGCCATGCCGGTTGCGGTTTTGGAGATCGACGCAATCAGAAAGATCGACTCGTTGGTGGCGGGCTGATTGGTTTCCTGATTGGCTAATCCGTAGCCTTTCGAGAAAACGAGTTTATCGCCTTTGACGACGGCCACCGACAAGCCCATCAGCCCCTCTTGCTTGATGATGTCGTTGATTGTTGCGTCGGCCTGCTCGATAGTCAGGGCGGCATTGGCAGGCGTGGCCGGTTCTTTTTCCCGACAGGCTGATACTACCGTCAAGAGGATACCCAACAGCAGCGTATACGGAGTGAACATTCGTTTCATGGCAAAGCTATTTGATTATGTTTTGCCCAAAACTATTCGGTTGACCGGTGCTGAAAATCAAGATTATACCAACCCTGCTACTATTTATACCAACTCACCTTACCCGACGCTCAAACCACAAGCTGCCGACTGCCGGTGAGTGATACCGGAGACCACACCATCACTGATTCCCGGCCGTCGGCGTATCGACTGAGTTGGTAAACAGTTTGTATCTTAGGGCAAAAAAACAAATTGCAACCGATGGAAACGCCAACCAAACGCCAGTGCGACCTGCAAATCGTCCGCCGACTTGTTGAAATCAAGAAGCAGGCTCAGCGCGAAGCCGTGGAAAACTATCGAAATAACCCGGAGATCCGGGCCGTCGTGGAAAAGCTGAAAGAAGTAAACGGAAAGCGAGAATCAGCGTAGTCTCTACAAACATCAACCATTCACCTACCAAAGACCATGACACGCTGGGGAATTCTGGGGCCGGGCCGCATCGCCCATAAATTTGCGCAGGACCTGCTCACCCTGCCCAACGCCCAACTCTACGCCGTGGCCTCCACCGACCAGCAACGGGCCGACACGTTTGCGAAGCAATACGGCGTAACCCATGCCCTCGGCTCGTATGACGCCCTGCTGACACTGCCCGATCTGGACGTGGTCTACGTGGCGACGCCCCATGTCCTGCACCACGAAAACGCCCTGATGCTGCTCAACGCGGGCGTGGCCGTGCTGGGCGAAAAACCGTTTGCCATGAACGGTGAGCAAGTGCGCGAAATGGCCGATTTGGCGCGTAGCAGGCAAGTGTTTTTAATGGAAGCGCTCTGGAGCCGGTTCATGCCGAGTACGGAGTTCGCGCTGGATTTGCTCCGCTCCGGGGCCATTGGTAAGGTGGTTTCGGTGAAAGCCGATTTTGGATTTCGGGCACCATTCGACCCTGAAGGACGGCTTTTCAATAAATCCTTAGGTGGCGGTTCGCTGCTCGACATCGGTATTTATCCGTTGTTTCTGGCGTATTTGATTCTGGGCAAACCCACGACCGTAAAAGCGTCGGCCACGTTCGGGTCAACCGGCGTCGATGAGCAGTGCGGCATGGTATTGACCTACCCCGACGGGCAGATAGCTCTGTTGGAGAGCACCTTACGGGCGCAAACCGACACGACCGCCGTGATTCAGGGCGAAACGGGTCAGATTAAAATTCACAGCCGCTTTCACGAAGCCAAGGGTCTCACACTCCGGCGCGGGGATCAGATGGTGATGCCGTTTGTGTTTAACCGCGAAACGCACGGCTACGACTACGAAGCCGCCCACGTGATGCAGTGCCTGACCGAAGGACGCGCGGAAAGTCCCCTTTGGTCGCTCGACGATAGCCTGAATCTGATGAATTTGTTAGACGCAGTTCGGGCCGAATCCGGGATTGTGTATGAATGATGAATGATGAATGATGAATGATGAATGATTTCTTCCTGAGCGCATTCATCATTTATCGTTCATCATTCCCCCTACCTTTGCCCCATGACCGACCGCTACGCCCGGCGCGGAGTTTCCGCCAGTAAAGAAGACGTTCACAACGCCATTGCCCAACTCGACAAGGGCCTGTTCCCCAAAGCTTTCTGCAAAATCGTACCCGATACGCTGGCCGGTGACCCGGATTTTTGCACGATCATGCACGCCGACGGAACCGGGACCAAGTCGGCATTGGCTTATCTGTATTGGCGCGAGACTGGCGATCTGAGCGTTTGGCAGGGCATTGCGCAGGACGCCATCGTGATGAATACCGATGATCTGATCTGCGTGGGAGCCACCGGGCCAATGCTGCTATCGTCGACCATCGGGCGCAACAAAAACCTGATTCCGGGCGAAGTAATTGCCGAACTCATCAATGGCACCGAAGAAGTGTTGCAGATGCTGCGCGACCACGGTATCGACATCCACAGCACCGGGGGCGAAACGGCGGATGTTGGCGATCTGGTCCGAACGGTGATTGTCGACAGTACGGTCGTGGCCCGGATGCGACGCGATAAAGTCATTAGCAACGACCGAATTCGGGCGGGCGACGTGATCGTGGGATTGGCTTCGTTCGGGCAGGCGACCTACGAAACCCAGTACAACGGCGGCATGGGCAGCAACGGACTGACCTCAGCCCGCCACGACGTGCTGGCCCATCACCTCGCCGATACCTATCCCGAAAGTTTCGACCCCGCTGTCGATAAATCGCTCATTTACAGCGGCTCAAAACGGCTGACGGACCCCGCCGACGGTACGGGCCTAACTATTGGCCAGCTAATCCTTTCGCCAACCCGCACCTACGCGCCCGTTGCCAAAGTACTGTTGGATGAACTCCGGCCGCACATTCACGGCATGGTGCATTGTTCGGGCGGGGCGCAGACGAAAGTGCTGCATTTTGTGGAAAACCTGCACATTGTTAAAAACAACCTGTTCCCGATTCCACCCCTGTTCCGGCTCATTCAGGCCGAGAGCGGCACAAGCTGGCAGGAGATGTACAAGGTTTTCAACATGGGGCACCGGCTGGAAATTTATCTGTCGCAAGAACATGCGCAACGCGTTATCGACGTGTCGCATTCGTTCGGCATCGACGCTCAGATAATCGGCCGCGTTGAATCCTACGAAACTAAGCGGGTAACTATACAAAGTGAAGTGGGTACATTTCTGTATTGACTTGCTTGCTAATCAGTTGTGCGTGAATATATTGCAGACAGGCCAGAAGACACTCTGCCGACGCTCCCTGATGAAGAAACTTTACGGACTTGTATTGGCATTACTGATTGGACCATTCACGGTAGTACTGACACAGGCGCAAACGGCACCGTTTTCAGGAGTGTGGAGTTTTGAGGGAAACGACGGTGGATCATCATCAAATAACCTCATTGCGCTCTCATCGGTCAGCTATAACGGGGTAAATAAATTAGCCGTAAAT
>JAYTAC010000782.1:0-6412 GCA_043737755.1 Spirosoma sp. | reverse complement strand
CGTGTTGGTAAAGCCCGCGTTAGCCACCTGACTGACTTCAACGCCCGCCGGAGCCGTCACCGTTATGGCTGAAGCCAAAGCCGTTGCCGACAGCACGTAGGTTTGCTGGGCCGACGGTGTTCCCTGCGTAGTATTGAACGCAAGCGTTGTCGGTGTTGCAGACAATGCAGGCGGCACATCGTCATCAAGAATAGTAATATCCTGCGTGGTGGTCGGTCCCAGAAAAACAGATTCGCCCGGTCGGCTGATGGTCAGTCGTAATGTTTCAGTACCCTCAACGTCCGTGTCGTTTCTGATCGATACCAGCGTCGTGCCCGAGGTAGCCCCGCTGAGGATCGTGACGGTCAGGAATTGAAGTCCGAAATCTTCACCGGTAATGTTAGTCCCGGACCCGGCTATCGAAACAGATTGGTTCCCGATAACCGGCCGCGATGCCGTAACCGTTGCCACGAACGTGCTGCTGGTAGCTCCCTCCGTGATGGTGTTGGTGCTGACGGAGAGATTAACAAACGTAGGCTGGACGAATATTTGCTTGTTGTTGATAAACGCCTTATTTACGGCACCCGGTGTCTTTGTAAACAATGCTGACCAAGTGAAGTCAGTATAAATCGAACCCGTTCCCTGTAACTGGATGGCCTGATTGCCGTCGGTGGCACTATGGACGGTAGTCTGGCGGGCCACCAGACCGATTGCCGGGCCATCCAGGGCGGTCATTGGCACACCCTCGTAGCTAATGAAGTTCGTAACCTGCCCGCTGGCGTTGACCACCGCTATCCCGCCCGCATCGTTGGTGAGCGTTGCTGGCGGAAAGGTAAACGCAAGAGTGCCGTAACCATTTTCTTGGTCCGGTATAGTGCCCGATATAGGCGCAAAGCCATATACTCGCCCTGGTTGACGTTGACGCTGTTATTCGTGACGCGTTCGTAGAACACCAGACTGTAGCTATCGACATTCGTGTTGGCCGGACCGGCAATCTCGATCAGGTTTGGCACCACCTCTTGAAACGTGTTGCCAACCAACTGGTGGCTGTCGTAGACAAGCTCGTTAACGAAAACCGTCTGCGATTGTGCCCGTGCAAACGAAGCCATCAGCATCAGGCCGAACAGCATCGTCAGCCGCCGTAACCGAGTACCGTTTTGAAGTCTTCCCGGCGTCATCGGTTGGTCGCCCGTGATAGGTAAAATGAGTTGTAACATAAATGATTGGGTTAGTGATGATAAGATCAACGGATGCCGGGTGATCCGCAGTTGGTTTGCAACGAGCCAACTGCCACCGTACACCACAGACGTTTTTTCAACCCCGATTTACCCATTCAATTGGGCTGTGTGAGACCAAAGTAGACCAATGGTCAGTAGGGGCAGATGAACGTTAACTTACCACTGCTGAACTCAACTGGTCGACAGTTCACGTGTATTGGTCGACAGCGTGAACAGGTTATGCCGGATGCCGGTTATTTTGCCAATTCCAGCACCAGCCAACTGATCTGCGTACTAAGGCAAACGGTGAATCACCTGTTTATTGACAGCATTGACCGAACCGGCCGACTGAGTTTTACGCCATTATGTTTGTCGATACGATTTCCCATTTCATGAATCAACAACCGGTGAACAGGCTCCGGCTCCTGACACACATTGCCGTCCGGATCGCCTGCTACTGGTTGATGACGACACTCTACTGGTTGTCACTCGACGCGTCCGGCTATATCAATCAGAAACCGCTGTACTGGGCAATGGCCCGCTGGCTGGCAGCGGGCCATATCGTTTTGCTGTTTATTGCCTACTACCGGACTACCCGGATGATTTATCCCGCCATCGTGCGGGAACGCTGGTTACATGTTGCCCTACAGATTGCTGGCCTGTACGTACTGATCTGGGTAGCTACCTACTTCCTGTATACGATGATGGGCGAAACGTTCATGGACGATAACGAGCGGGCGAGTGGCTACGATGGGTATTTTGCGCGGGCGGGGCCATTCTATTCCATGACCAGCCTGAGCATTTTTCTGCCTAACTGGGGGCTATACAGCATCCTGCTGACCGCCGTTGCGCTGAAGGTCAGCCGGGAAATTTTTCATGTGCAGAATCGCGCGTTACGGCTGGAGATGAATCTGTTGCGTGCGCAGATAAACCCCCACTTTATCTTCAACACCCTCAATAATATCTACTCGATTGTCGAAGAGAAAGACCCGTATGCCGCTGATATCCTGTTGAAGTTTGGCGACATTATGCGCTATACCCTCCACGAAACAGAGGCTAATTTCATTGGTTTGCAGCAAGAAATTGAGGTGCTGAACGAATACATCGAACTGGAGTAGATCCGGCACACGGTCTCGGCACCCGCCCATATTACCTTCGACGTGTCAGGCACCGTCCAGGATTTTGTCGTGCCACCCCTGCTGCTGATTACCTTGGTCGAGAACGCCTTCAAGCACGGCACTCATGCCACCATCGGCTCATCGTGGGTGCGCATTCGGCTGGAGACCACCCCCCAGCACTTGTTGTTTGAGGTCAGCAACAGCAAACCGCCCGTTCTACACGCCCCATCCGCCAGGCACAAACTAAACGTGCACCGGGTAGGCTTAGCCAACATCCAGCGTCGACTGGACCTGCTCTACCCAGCCAACCACAAGCTGACCGTCGTTGACACCTCTGACACCTATACTGTCACAATAACCCTGATGAAACATGGACGCACCCATCTCCTGCTTGGTCGTTGACGACGAACCGTTAGCAGCTCAGTTGCTCGAACGATTCATTGGCCGCATACCCTCATTGCGGTGGACTGGCACCTGCGCCAACGCGGTCGAAGCCATCGACGCGGTTCGGGTGCATCAACCATCGCTCCTGCTGCTCGACATTGAAATGCCCGAACTGAACGGACTCGATTTTCTCAACACCTTCACCGCTAACCGCCCCAAATCACCCTGACCACCGCCTACCCGCAGTATGCACTGGACGGTTTCGATTACGACGTGACGGACTACCTGCTGAAACCGATCCGGTTTGAGCGGTTTGTGCGGGCCGTTAACAAGGTACACACCCAAACTGCGCAAAACCAATCGACCCCGACCGCCGATCTACCGACGGGGGGAATCAATTTCAACGAAAACCAGGGTATCACGCCCATGGAGCCGGTTGTGTGGGTCAACGTAAACAAAAAGAGAATCCGCCTGATCTTGCGCGATATCCTGTTCGTAGAAAGTCTCAAGGATTACACCCGTGTTCACCTGCTGGATCAACGCATTGACGTTCATACCCCTCTCAACAAGTTAGAGCAATTGCTGCCGCCCGATGAATTCATACGAATCAACCGGTCGTATGTTGTGCGATGCGACGCCGTTACGTCGGTTCAGAGCAAAACCTTCGGGCTGACCAACAACGCACAATTGGCCATCGGCATCACCTACCGCGATTCGGTCAGAGAGCAGTTCATGTGAGGCAACGAACCGGAGCGTTTGGGCACTGATGTCCGGTAGCGGCACGAGCACGCATTGCGTACTTTTGCGCACTTAATTCACCGCAGCAATGGCTCAGAAAAAACCCAAATTTTACGTCGTCTGGCACGGCCGCAAGCCCGGCGTCTATGACAGTTGGGACGAGGCTAAAGTCCAGACGGACGGGTTTGCCAAACCCCTGTTTAAATCATTCGACAGCAAACCGGCCGCGCTTAACGCCTACAAAGACAAACCCCACGCGCACATCGGGCAGGGAGCCAAACCCGTGGCCAAACAGGGAAAGTTAACAGGTTTGGTGGGCAATCCGATTCGGGACAGTTTGGTGGTCGATGCAGCCTGGAACACGGCTACCGGCGATATGGAGTATCAGGGAATCTATTTGGCCTCCAAACAAAAGCTGTTTCTGAAAGGCCCCTACGCCGACGGCACCAACAACATCGGCGAGTTTCTAGCCATTGTTCACGCGCTGGCCCTGCTTCAGCAAAAAGGTAGTATCATTCCCGTGTATTCAGATTCCCGAACGGCCATTAGCTGGGTCAAAAAGAAACGCGCCAACACCAAACTCGAAGAAACGCCCCGCAACGCCGAACTATTTGAACTCCTCGACCGGGCCGAAACGTGGCTCCAGACCCACACCTTTGCCAACCCGGTGCTGAAGTGGGAAACCACAGTCTGGGGCGAAAACCCCGCTGATTTTGGCCGTAAGTGATGTTTCACTTCAAGCAGTTCACCATCCATCAGGACCGCACGGCCATGAAAGTCGGCACCGACGCCTGTGTGCTGGGCGCGTATGCCGACGTGGCGGGCGAGCGCATCTTGGACATCGGCACGGGCACGGGACTACTCGCGCTTATGGCCGCGCAACGGAATCCATCAGCAACCGTCGACGCCGTTGAAGTCGATGAAGCGGCTTTCAGTCAAGCGACGGAGAACGTGGCCGGTAGTCCATTTAGTAGTCGGGTGCGGGTGCGGGTGTGGCACGGGCAAATTCAGGAGTTTGCATCCCCGCAACGGTACGACCGTATCCTGACGAATCCGCCCTTCTTTACCAACCACCTGCGCTCGCCCGACGCGGCCCTGAACCGGGCTTTGCATACCGACGAACTGCCGTTTTCGGATCTGGTCGAAACCGTCGGGCGGTTGCTAAAACCGGGTGGTCAGTGGTGGGTGCTGCTGCCGCCCTACGAAACTGAGCGTTTGACGAAGTTAGCCACTACGGTGAACCTGACACCGTTTCAGCGGCTACACCTGCGCCACAACGACCGCAAACCTGTATTCCGAACTATTACGGGGTTTTCCTGCGACGGACGGCCAACTACCAACGACACGTTGTCTATTTATGAATCGGACAGTAACACGTACACCCCGGCATTTCGGGCATTGCTGCGCGACTTCTACCTGATATTCTAAATCTTTTCGACCTTTACCAATGAATTGGCCGGGTGCGTTATACGTTTACAGCGTACACAATTTGGCATCCATCGTATTCACCAAATGACTGATTCGCTTCAATTAACCGTCCTGATTCCGCTCTACAACGAAGACGAGTCGCTGCCCGAACTCCACGACTGGATCGTTCGGGTGATGACGGAACACGATTACACCTACGAAATCCTGTTCGTGGACGACGGTAGCACCGACGATTCGTGGTCCGTCATCGAGCAGTTAGCGGGCATCAATCCGAACGTGCGGGGCGTCCGGTTCAACCGCAACTACGGCAAGACGGCGGGTTTGCAAACGGGTTTTCAGGCCGCTCGGGGGCAGGTCGTGATCACGATGGACGCCGACCTGCAGGACAGCCCCGACGAGATTCCCGAACTCTACCGGATGATTGTCGAGGAAAAGTACGACCTCGTGTCGGGCTGGAAACAGAAGCGTTACGACCCCATCACCAAAACGCTGCCCACCAAACTCTTTAACGCCGTGTCGCGCTGGATTTCGGGCGTCCGGCTCCACGATTTCAACTGCGGCCTGAAAGCCTACCGGCAGCGCGTGGTGAAAACGATTGCCCCCACGCTCTACGGCGACATGCACCGCAACCTGCCCATTGTGGCCAACTGGAACGGATTTGGCCGCATCGGGGAGAAAGTGGTGCAGCACCGCGCCCGCAAATACGGCACCACCAAGTTCGGGCTGGAGCGGTTCGTCAATGGATTTTTGGACGTACTCGTTATCGCCTTCGTCCACCGGTTCAGTAAGCAGCCCATGCACTTTTTCGGCACGTTCGGGACGCTGTCGTTCCTGATTGGGACGGTGCTGGCGGTATGGCTCATTGTGGAGAAACTGGTTCACATTGCGCAGGGCGTCAAGTTTCGCAACGCCACCGACAACCCGCTGTTCTACTTCGGCCTGGTAGCCATCATCCTCGGCGTTCAGTTGTTTCTGGCCGGATTTTTGGGCGAGATGCTCGTGCGGCAGAGCCTGAACAAAACCACCGACACGCTCATTGCCGAGCGCGTGGGCTTTGCCGGACCGGTATCCGTTTAAGCGAAAACCTACACCTTTCTGAACCCGGCCTTAGCTGCGCCCACCCGTCACCGATGCGTCGCAAGTGGTGCCCAAAACAGAGTAACCCCGTTCATACAACCGATGCGCGTAGCACAGACGCCCCGGCCTGTTGGTCAGGGCGTTTGTGCGTCTGGGCAGACCATTTTTAGCAAAGCTGCTCATTTACTCTGCTTTATAGCTGGATTTACTGTTTAGTCACCGTTGGTATAAACTTTGTTGCTTTATCGTAAACGTGTTGTTTTAATGCCCTGGTGGTCATATGTTTGGGGCTGGGTCACTTACTTATCTCTCCATTGGGTAGTGTCTCAAATAGCATCCTGCTATTTGGTTAACAAGCTGATTAAAAGACTATTATCGAAATAGCAGGATGCTATTTGAGACACTACCCAATGGAGAGATAAGTAAGTGACCCAGCCCCAAACATATGACCACCAGGGCATTAAAACAACA
>JAYTAC010000781.1:0-6418 GCA_043737755.1 Spirosoma sp. | reverse complement strand
GACTTGATGCGCTTGACCGTGTCGGCGAAGGATTTGATGTCGGCGTTGCGGTAGGTAAACAGCGTGTCGTCTTTGAGGATAAAACTCACCGGCACCGTGATGTATCGCTGCTCCTCGTCGGGCACTAAGAAGTTGGAGTTGGCGATCATAAAATCGTCTTCCTCGATGTAGCGCGACGAACTCTCGATCTCCAACTGCTCCTGCTGACTCAGAAAATCGACGTCGAACTTCTCCTCCACACTTTTGATCTCGGCGGGCGTCGGGTTTTGCAAATCAACCCAGAGCGTCCGTTCGGTGTCGGAAAACGAGTCGATGTCGCGAATTTTGCGGACGGATGTTTCATCCTGCTGGAAGATACGGATCATAACGATGGCCGGGTGCGGGGCTGATTCGGCCGCGAAGTTCGTAAAAATGGACAGGGTCTTTCTACTTGCTTACGTCAAAATCGCGAACCCCCCTGACTATAAAGCGACTCTCGGACCCTTTCCGTACCTTCGTCCTCCCGAATCCGTATAACAAAGCGATCACCAACGAAGCCAATATGCAGCAAAAAATCCGGCGTGAAGATGCCCTCGACTACCACGCCAAAGGGCGGCCGGGCAAACTCGAAGTCGTTCCAACCAAAGAATACAGCACCCAACGCGACCTTTCCTTAGCCTACTCGCCGGGCGTGGCCGAACCCTGTCTCGCCATCGAAGCCAATCCCGACGACGCCTACACCTACACCGCCAAGGGCAATCTCGTGGCTGTTATCACCAACGGAACAGCCGTGCTCGGTCTCGGCGACATCGGTGCCATTGCCAGCAAACCCGTCATGGAAGGCAAAGGGCTGCTGTTCAAGATTTACGCCGACATCGACGTGTTCGACATCGAACTGAACACGAAAGACATTGAGGAGTTCGTCCGCACGGTCAAGATTCTGGAGCCGACCTTCGGCGGAGTCAACCTCGAAGACATCAAAGCACCGGAGTGTTTCGAGATCGAAGAGCGGCTGAAGCGCGACATGAACATTCCGGTTATGCACGACGATCAGCACGGCACGGCCATCGTGAGCGGGGCCGCTTTGCTCAACGCCCTCGAATTAGTCGGCAAGCAGATCGAATCGACCCAGTTCGTGTTTCTGGGAGCCGGAGCAGCGGCCATCTCGTGCGCCCGGCAGTACGTGGCGTTGGGGGCTAACCGGGAAAATATCGTCATGTTCGACGTCGTTGGCCCGCTCCGCACCGACCGCACCGACCTCAATCACATTACTCAGCCGTTTGCGACAAGCCGCGACATCCGGTCGTTAGCCGATGCGTTTACCGATGCCGACGTATTCGTGGGCCTGTCCAAGGGCAACATCGTCGGCCCCGACCTGATCCGGCTGATGGCCAAAGATGCCGTGGTGTTTGCGATGGCCAACCCCACGCCCGAAATCAGCTACGACGATGCAATGGCCGCCCGGCCCGACATTATCATGGCCACGGGCAGGTCAGACTACCCCAATCAGGTCAACAATGTGCTGGGTTTCCCCTACATTTTCCGGGGGGCACTCGACGTGCGGGCCACGGAAATCAACGAAGCCATGAAGTTGGCCGCGACCTACGCATTAGCTGATCTGGCCAAGAAATCCGTTCCTGATTTGGTGAATTTAGCCTACGGCGAATCGAACATGGTGTTCAGCCGGACGTATATTCTGCCAAAACCCGTTGACCCCCGGCTGCTGTCAACCATTGCCCCGGCGGTGGCCAAAGCCGCGATGGAGTCGGGCGTGGCGCGGCTACCCATCACCGACTGGGAAGCCTACGAATCTCAGCTTGCCCGGCGGCTCGGTCAGGACAACCAGATTTCGCGGGTGATTCTGAACAAAGCCAAGATGAGTCCCAAGCGGGTAGTTTTTGCCGATGCCGAGAATTTGAAGGTGCTGAAAGCTGCTCAGCAGGTGCGCGACGACGGCATTGCCCACCCGATTCTGCTGGGCAACGCCGAGAGGATTCAGCAGATGATTCGCGAAAACAACCTTGATCTGGGTCAGATTCCGATCATCGACCCGCGTTCGCCGGATCAGGAGAGCCTGATCGAGCGGTTCGGCCACATCTATTTCGCCAAGCGGCAGCGCAAGGGCACGAGCGCGACCGAAGCGCAGAAGATGATGTACTACCGCAATTATTTCGGGGCCATGATGGTGGAAACGGGCGAGGCCGACGCGCTCATTTCGGGCCTGACGCGCTCCTACCCCGACACCATCCGGCCCGCCCTGCAAATCATCGGCAAAGAGCCGGGCGTTCAGAAAGTGGCGGGCATGTATATCCTGCTCACCAAACGCGGGCCGCTGTTTTTCTCCGATACGACGGTCAACATCAACCCGACGGCTGAGGAAATCGTGGAGATCACCGAGATGACCGCCCGCACTGTGGAGCGGTTCAACATCAAGCCCCGCATCGCCCTGGTGTCGTATTCCAATTTCGGCAGTGCCAAGGGCGAAGACGCCGGAAAAATGAGCCGGGCCGTCGACATCCTCCAGCGCAAACACCCCGACATGATCGTGGACGGTGAAATTCAGGCGCATTTAGCCTTCAACTTAGAGTTGCTGAAGCAGAATCACCCGTTCAGCAAGTTGGTGGACGAAGGGGCCAACACGCTTATTTTTCCGAATCTGTCGGCCTCAAACATCGCCTACAACCTGATGAGCGAGACCGCCGGTTTCGATGCCATCGGCCCCATTCTGCTCGGCATCCGCAAGCCGGTTTATGTGTTGCAGTTGGGTTCGTCGGAGCGCGAAATCGTGAACATGGTCGCCATTGCAGTGGTCGAAGCACAAGGGAAATAGGAATGAATCAACAACCAAAGAACACAACCTTCCTGACGCCCTACGGCCGGGCCGAACTCTTTTTCCAGGTTTCTAACCTCGATCATTATCTGACCAACTACATTGTTGACCTAAATAAGCCGAACGACAAACGGTCTCATCACGTCAACTTCTCTGACATTATCAATCGGCTCAAAGGCGACGTGCTGATTGAACAGATTGAAGGACCAAAAAGCAAGTTCTATGCGTTGGCTTTCGTGAATGACCGTTATTACTACACCATCTTTTATTTGAACCGACGCCCTGACTCCGATACATTGTACGCTGTAATTGCCACCGCACCGGCGGCCCGGATGCTATGCAACTAACAAAAAAGACGTTAAAGACCGCTACGATCAGTGGCTCAACGAACGCAGGCGCGAACTCGGCCGATAAGTTAGGCTTAGACCCGAACGAGCCTTATCTCAACCCGGACCCCAACAAAGGTTTTTTTCGGTTTGAAGGCAAATGGTATACCCGCGACGGAAATGGGAATGTGTCTCGGCATTATCCAGGGAAAGCTACCTTGCCGTAGCTGATCTTCCTGGTCGTCAACATCCTACTGTCTTCATTTCTATTCTGCATTGTCCATCAACGTTCATGGCACGAATCCTAACCGGTATCCAAAGCAGCGGGCGACCGCATCTGGGCAATATTCTGGGGGCCATCAAGCCCGCCATCGACCTGTCGCTGCTGCCCGGCAACGACTCCTTTCTGTTCATCGCCGACCTCCACTCGCTCACCAGCCTGCGCGACGGCAACACACGCCGGGAGTACGTCCGGGCCATTGCCGCCACCTGGTTGGCGTTTGGTCTCGACACCGGCCGGACCACCTTCTGGCGGCAGTCGCGGGTGCCGGAGCATACCGAATTAGCGTGGTATCTGAACTGCTTCACGCCGATGCCGATGCTGGAAAATGCCACCTCGTTCAAAGACAAAGCCGACAAGTTAGCGTCCGACGGCGGTGCGGCTAACACCGTGAACGCAGCAGTTGCCACTGCGGGCTTGTTTACGTATCCGGTGTTGCAGGCGGCCGATATTCTGCTGTATGACGCCGAGATTATTCCCGTTGGCAAAGATCAGCGGCAGCACATCGAGATGACGCGCGACATTGCCGGGGCCGTGAACCGGGCCGTGGGCGAAGATATTCTGACGCTGCCCGAACCGCGCATTGATGAGCGGCTGATGGTTATTCCCGGCATCGACGGGGCCAAAATGAGCAAGTCATACAACAATTACATCGACATTTTCCTGCCTGAGAATGAGTTGCTGAAGGTCGTCAAAAAGATAAAATCCGACTCGACGCCCCTCGAAGCACCCAAAAATCCCGACACAGATATTACGTTCCGGCTGTATTCGCTGCTGGCGTCGGACGCGCAGCTTGCCGACATGCGCGGCCTGTATGAAGGCGGCAACTACGGCTACGGCACGGCCAAGAAAGCACTCTACGAACTACTCCTGGAACGGTTCGCTGGCGAGCGCGAACGCTTCAACTACTACATGCTCGAAAACCCCGACGCCCTCGAAGCTGAATTACTGGCCGGGGAAGAAAAAGCCCGCGCCGTAGCCGCACAGACTATTACGCGGGTACGGGAGAAATTGGGCTTTATTTAAGTATCCTGGTGATGCGGCACTCCGACGGCCACGTCCGGGCGTAAAAGAGCAATTTCTACACCCGGACGTGGCCGCCGGAATGCCGCATCACCAGAATACCGCATCACCAGGATACGCTACTACCATGCTCAACCTCGGCTTTGTGTCGGCGATCTTACCCGACTACGACCTTAACAGCGTTCTCAAATTCGCATCGGAGCACCGATTCAAGTGCGTCGAATTGATGTGCTGGCCTTCGGGCGTAAGCGACACCCGCCGGTATGCCGGTGTCTCGCACATCGACGTCGACAATCTCGACGTGGCGCATATCCACGCCCTGACGCATGAATACGGCGTGTCGATTTCGGGTTTGGGTTATTATCCGAATCCACTCGACCCCAACCCGGAACAGGCCGAGTTTTACCGCGAACACCTCAAAAAAATTATCCGGGCAGCCGCGAAGATGCATGTTCCGGTCGTCAACACGTTTATCGGCCGCAACCCGTCGCTGAGCATGGCCGACAACCTGAAACTATACGCTGAACACTGGCCGGGTATCGTGAAGGTAGCCGAAGAATGCAACGTGAAAATCGGCATTGAGAACTGCCCGATGTGGTTCACCGACGACGAGTGGCCGGGCGGCAAAAACCTCGCCACCACGCCCACCGTCTGGGACCGTATGTTCGAGATCATCCCGTCACGGGCGTTGGGCCTGAACTACGACCCGAGTCATTTGATCTGGCAGATGATGGACGAGGTGCGGCCCATCTACGACTACCGCGACCGGCTCCACCACATCCACCTCAAGGACGCCAAACTCTACCCCGACAAACTCAACCGGGTGGGCATCATGGCGAATCCATTAGAATACCACTCCCCTAAACTGCCGGGCCTTGGCGACGTCCGCTGGGGGGCGTTTTTTGCGGCCCTGACCGACGTGCGCTACCGGGGACCGGTCTGTATCGAAGTCGAAGACAAAGCCTACGAAGGATCGCCCGACGACGTCAGAACCGCCATCCTGACCGCCCGTAATTACCTGAGTCAGTTTCTGGCCCTGTAGCACAGTGCCGGGGCATAGTTTGTATATTGACCCAAAAAACGATACGGTCATGGTCGACATCAAATCGCTTGCCGGACAACTGAAAGAGCGGCTTCAACAGGAGCCGGTTGTGTTTATCGACGCGTCGCTCAATGAGTACTGGACGGTGCTGGATGAATTTGGCGAAGAGTCGTTCCCGATGGAGTACGACATCGAATACATAAACGGGCAGATACGGGCACAGATAGACATGGCAAGCGACAGACACGAGACGATAGTTCTGAATATTGGCGCAGCGTTAAGGACGGCATTTTACGATGTACCGGACGTTCGCGTCATGGGTAGCAACAAAACAGTTTATGTGATGCCTTGCGAACTGGCCGTAAAACCTGATGTGTTGGTGATGAAAGGGGAGAGCGAATTGTTCCCCAGGAAGCGTCAGGAGTCGGGCATTACTAATCCGTACATGGTGATCGAAGTACATTCTGACTCGACACGGGGCGAAGATGTCGGCACCAAACTGCGCTGCTATAAACAACTCGAATCGGTGCAGTACATTATTTACCTTGAGCAGCACATCCCCTTCGTGTCCGTTTACACGAAGCAGCAGGACAACCGCCACTGGCTCAACGAAGATTATGACAGTATGGATGTGAGCATACAATTAGGCGATGCTGCCGTGCCGATGCAGGATATTTACCACAAAGTGCTGGGTTAATAGTGCAGCAACTTCATAATCTCGACACCGACCTGTTCATCTGGCTCAACAGTCAGCACACGCCCTGGCTCGACCCGGTCATGGTGTGGATAACGACGCGCAATAGCTGGTTTCCGTTCTACGCCCTGCTCATCGGGTGGTTTGTTTACCACTATAGACAACAGGCCGTCGGGTTGCTGCTTACGATCATTGCGGCCGTGGCACTGAGCGATCAGTTTGCCTCGTCGGTGCTTAAACCGCT
>JAYTAC010000780.1:0-6418 GCA_043737755.1 Spirosoma sp. | reverse complement strand
TCCTGCGTCAGAAAATGCAGCGTGGCCCGGTCGTGCCAAAAATCATATGGCTCCGACGGCACAAAAGTGGCGGCATCGGCCACAACCCAGTTGATTGACTTTCCGCGCTGACCCAGCCGATGCCGGGTGCGTTCCAGTGCTTTTTCCGAAATATCCACGAGCGTAATGTTGCGGTAGCCCTGCGCCAGCCAGTAATCGACCAATCGGCTTTCGCCCGCGCCCACGTCGATAAGCCGGGCTGTGCGGGGCAGGCGCGTCTTATCGAAAAAAGAAATCGACAGGGCAGGCGTTTCCTCAAACCAACTCGATTCATCGAATGATTTGGTTTGGTAAACCGTGTTCCAATGGTGTTGTGTATCATTCATGGAGCGAAGGTAATCGAATTGACGCGTTGGATATGTGCTGATTGTCACTCAGGAAATCAGCGGTCCAGGTTGTAATTTTGTGGGTATCGACCGTTGGTATTCTGCCTGACGTGCTGTTATACGGTACGAACTGCTTCAACGGCGTTACCTCTTCGACCAGTCACCAGTCAGTGAACTAACCGGACCGCCCGTGTACCCATGAAAAACGACGTATCTACTCTGTTTAACCGGCGAGGCTTTCTCAAAACGGGTTCGCTCACGACTCTGACAGCCCTGCTGGGCACCAACATCGTCTTTGCCGACCGGCTTCCCCGCCATTACCTGCCGTTGGCATTTGACCGGACCGCCGGACCGCGCACCGACGAACCGGTCGGGGCGGGACCGCACGACCCGATGGCGACCAAGAACAAAAACTTAGTCGTGCTCAGCGATAAACCCTGGAACGTGGAAACCCCGGCCCACCTGCTCGACGATGCCGTGACGCCTGCCGACCGGATGTTTATCCGCAACAACGGCCTGATGCCCGAGACAATCGACGTGGCCAACTGGACGCTGACCATCAACGGAGAATCGGTACGGGCACCCAAAACCTACACGCTGGCCGACCTTAAAACGAAATTCAAGCCGCACACCTACCAACTGGTGCTGGAGTGCGCGGGTAACGGCCGGTCGGGTTACGTCCCGAAAACACCGGGTAATCAGTGGACCGAAGGCGGGGTAAGCTGCGCCGAATGGACGGGCGTTCGGCTCAAAGATCTGCTGGCCGACGCGGGCCTGAAAGACAATGCGGTGTACATTGGTTATTATGGAAAGGACCGGCACCTGAGTCAGGACCCCAATCAGCTGGTAATTTCGCGGGGGGTGCCGATACGCAAAGCCCTCGAAAACGAAACCCTGATTGCGTGGGCTATGAATGGGCAGGACATCCCGCTGGTGCACGGCTACCCGCTGCGGTTAGTCGTTGGCGGCTGGCCTGCGTCGGTGTCGGGCAAGTGGCTCCACACGATTGCCATTCGCGACAAAGTTCATGACGGGGCTAAGATGACGGGCAGAAGCTACAAACTGCCCGTTCACCCGGTTGCGCCGGGTCAGTCCGACACGCCGGGTGTTCCGTCCGGGAGCGATTTCAAGATCATTGAGTCGATGCCGGTGAAGTCGGTCATAACGTCGCCGAAGACGGGGCTGGACGTGCCAATGGGTCAGACGCTTGCGCTGTGCGGCCACGCCTGGGCGGGCGACCGAACCGTGAAAGCGGTGGCCATTTCAATCGATTTTGGGGCTACCTGGCAACCCGCTGACCTGAAAGCACCCAAAAACCGATTGGCCTGGCAGCACTGGACGGCAACCGTGAAGCTGCCAACACAGGGGTATTACGAAGTGTGGGCGCGGGCCACCGATGACAGGGGCGTATCGCAGCCGATGGTGATGCCGCAGTGGAACCCCGATGGGTATTGTAACAACACGTGCCACCGAATTGCGGTCAAAGTGGTGTAGATAGAAATCGATGGGTGAAACCGAGTGATGACGGGCGTCAATGTGTGCCTGATACACACAAAGAGAAGGGGAAGCGGATATGGTCCGTTTCCCCTTCTCTTTGTGATTTTGATTTTACCCTACTTCAGAATCTGCCGCGCGATTACCAGCTTCTGAATCTCGCTTGTGCCCTCGCCGATGGTACACAGTTTGGCGTCGCGGTAGAACTTCTCGACCGGATAATCTTTGGTGTAGCCGTAGCCGCCGAAGATTTGCACCGCTTCATTGGCTACCCGCACGGCCGTTTCCGATGCGAACAGCTTGGCCATTGCCGATTCTTTGTTGACCGATTTACCTTCGTCTTTCAGGTCGGCGGCTTGGTAGGTCAGTAGTTTGGACGCTTCGATGTCCGTGGCCATATCCGCTAACTTAAAGCTGATGCCCTGGAAGTTAGCGATGGGCTGACCAAATTGCTCGCGCTCTTTGGCATAGGCCAACGCGGCATCATAAGCACCATACGCAATACCGAGACTCAACGCGGCAATGGAAATCCGGCCTCCGTCGAGCACTTTCAGCGACTGCACGAATCCATCGCCCACCTCGCCCAGCCGCTGACTGTCGGAAATGCGGCAATCCTGAAACAGCATTTCGGCCGTTTCCGACGCCCGCATCCCCAGCTTATCTTCTTTGCGCCCACCCGAAAAGCCGGGCGTTCCGCGTTCGACGATGAACGCCGTGGCGTTGCGAGACGTGTTAGGTTCACCCGTCCGGGCAATGACCACCGCTACCTGACCGCTCCGGCCGTGGGTGATGAAGTTCTTGGCCCCGTTCAGCACCCAGCCACCCTGCGGTCCGGCGTTCCGGTCTATGACAGCGGTGGTGCGCATGTTGCCCGCGTCGGAGCCGGTGTTGGGTTCGGTCAGGCCCCACGCGCCGATCCACTCGCCGGAGGCTAAGCGGGGCAGGTACGTTTGTTTCTGCGTTTCGCTGCCGAACATCAAAATCTGGTTGGTGCAGAGGGAGTTGTGAGCTGCCATCGACAAGCCAACCGACCCGTCAACCCGCGACAGTTCGACAATGGCCGCCACGTATTCGCGGTAGCCCAGTCCGGCCCCGCCGTACTCTGCCGGTACCAGCATCCCCATCAGGCCCTGATCGCCCAACTGCCGGAACAGATCGGCGGGGAAGTGCTGGTCCTCGTCCCACTGCCGGATGTTGGGGCGGATCAGGCGTTCGCTCAGGTCCCGCACCGACTGAACGATCAGTTCGGAAAGGGCCGCCCGGTCGGAAAAACTTACTTGGTTTTCTGCTAATTCGCTGGTCATTCCGTGTGTAGTTTGTGTGCGCTGTTTGTTGATGAAATTGTACCCATAACGGATAAATGCAATGCCTTCTTACATAACCACAATCTACGCAAAATAGATACCAAAATCAACGAAACAGGGTCACCAAAACTGTAAGCAGTGGCTAATCGGCATTCTGAAATCTGGAACGCTGCTACCACGGTCGAATCCGGCCCCCGGTTGACAAACAGCCCGGATTTGCAGCTTGTCAACCGGTAAGTCACTATTCCCGGCGACACTGTGGTGGGTTAGTAGAAAACTCCTATTTTTACGCCCGTTCAGTGCGTCATCGCATGGTTATTGAACGTAAATAATCTCAACTTCTTTTGGTGAATCTATGAAATTGGCAGTCGTTGGTACCGGATATGTGGGTCTTGTTACGGGTACGTGTTTTGCCGAGACCGGTAATCAGGTTACGTGCGTCGATATTGATGAGCGGAAAGTCGAAAAACTCAACAACGGCATCGTGCCCATCTATGAGCCGGGTCTCGACACGCTTTTTCACCGGAATGTTGGCGAAGGTCGGCTAACGTTCACCACCAATCTGGAGGAAGGCATTAAAGGTGCCGAAGTTATTTTTCTGGCCCTGCCAACCCCTCCCGGTGAAGACGGCTCGGCCGATCTGAAGTATATTCTCAAAGTAGCCAGCGACCTCGGTCCCATCATGGATCAATACGCGGTGATCGTCGATAAGAGTACGGTGCCTGTCGGGACGGCCGAAAAAGTACACGCCCACATCGCCGACAACGCCACCGTAGATTTCGACGTGGTGTCGAACCCGGAGTTTCTGCGCGAAGGCGTGGCCGTGGAAGATTTCATGAAGCCCGACCGCGTGGTGATCGGCACAAAGTCGGAGCGGGCCAAAGCCGTCATGAACCGGCTCTACGCGCCGTTGGTGCGGCAGGGCAACCCCATTATTTTCATGGACGAGCGGTCGGCCGAAATGACCAAATATGCCGCCAACGCGTTTTTGGCCACTAAAATCACGTTCATGAACGAGATCGCCAACCTCTGCGAACGCGCCGGAGCCAACGTCGACGACATCCGCCGGGGTATCGGCACCGACAGCCGCATCGGCAAGCGGTTTTTGTTTGCGGGCATCGGCTACGGGGGTAGCTGCTTTCCGAAAGACGTGCAGGCCTTAGCCCGGACGGCCCAGGATTTCGACTACGATTTCAAAGTGCTCAAGTCGGTGATGGAGGTGAACGACCGCCAGAAAACCAAGATGATCCCGCAGATCATGGCTCACTTCGGGGGTAATCTGACCGGCAAAACCATTGCCATCTGGGGCCTGTCGTTCAAACCCTATACCGATGATATCCGCGAAGCACCGGCCCTGGACAACATCCGGGCATTGGTCGATGCGGGAGCAAAAGTAACGGTGTACGATCCCGAAGCGATGGACAACGTGCGCAATCAGATCGGCAACATGGTCGCCTATGCCCACACCGCCTACGCAGCCTTGGACGATGCCGACGCGCTGTTTATCGTGACCGAGTGGCCGCTGTTCCGCACCCCCGACTTCGACAAGATGAACCTGCTGATGAAAGGCAAGGTCATCTTCGACGGCCGCAACGTTTACGAAACCGAGCAGATGCGCGACATGGGTTATACGTACTACAGTGTCGGCCGCGAAACGATCCTCAGTGAACAGTTATCAGTAAACGGTAAACAGTGATGGCTGCTCAACCACAGAGTTTGCTGTACGAAAAATCGTATGCGTTTGCTATCCGTTTAGTAAACGCACACCGTTTCATTGTGGAAAGCCGCCGGGAATTTATCCTGTCAAAACAATTTTTGCGTTGCGGCACATCCATCGGAGCCAACGTAGCGGAGGCTAATGGGGCTATATCGAAGAACGACTTCTCCGCTAAAATTTCGATTGCTTACAAAGAATGCCTTGAGGTGAAATACTGGCTCTGTCTTCTCAAGGATACGGATTATATAGATCAGCGATCTTTTGACAGCATGCATCAAGATGCCGACGAACTCGCCAAAATAGCGTACGCCATTCTCAAATCGACCCGAATTGGCAAGCTGCACTTTCTTTTCCTTTGGATAAAACCATTGTTCGGTGCCTGACACTGATAACTGGTCACTGATAACTGTTAACTGAGGTATGAAACGAGTTTTGATTACCGGCGGGGCCGGATTCTTAGGGTCGCACCTGTGCGACCGGTTTATTAAAGAAGGGTATCACGTGATGGCGATGGACAACCTCATCACGGGCGACATCCGCAACATAGAGCACCTGTTCCACCTGCCGAACTTCGAGTTCTACCACCACGACGTATCCAAATACATCCACGTGCCGGGTGAACTGGACTACATTCTGCACTTTGCCTCACCGGCCAGCCCCATCGACTACCTTAAAATCCCGATTCAGACGCTGAAAGTGGGATCGCTCGGTATTCATAACTGCTTGGGTCTGGCGCGGGTAAAAGGAGCGCGGGTGCTGATTGCGTCTACGTCGGAAGTGTACGGCGACCCGACCGTTCACCCACAAACGGAAGACTATTGGGGCAACGTGAATCCGGTTGGGCCGCGTGGCGTGTATGACGAAGCCAAACGGTTTCAGGAAGCCATGACGATGGCCTACCACACCTACCACGGTCTGGAAACGCGCATTGTCCGTATTTTCAACACGTATGGCCCCCGGATGCGGCTGAACGACGGCCGGGTGCTGCCCGCTTTCATCGGTCAGGCCCTGCGGGGTGAAGACCTGACCGTCTTCGGCGACGGCAGTCAGACGCGCTCGTTCTGCTACGTCGATGATCTGGTCGAAGGAATTTACCGATTGCTGCTGAGCGACCATCCGTATCCGGTCAACGTGGGCAACCCGTCGGAGATCACCATCCGGGAGTTTGGCGAGGAGATCATCAGGCTGACCGGCACGTCGCAGCAGTTGGTGTTCAAAGACCTGCCGATGGACGATCCCAAGCAGCGTCAGCCCGACATTACAAAGGCGAAGGCGCTGCTGGGTTGGGAGCCGAAGGTGTCGCGGGCCGAGGGGCTGCGGATCACCTATGAGTATTTTAAAAACTTGCCCGAGGCCGAACTGTACACGGCGGCCTACCACCGCGAGTTCGCGAAAAGTTAATGGTGAACTGCGGTTGCGGTCCCCAAAACCACAGTATATTTGTGTCGGTAACTGCCTTGCGCCGTTACCTTTAGCTGTCTTACGGAAACCTGCGGACCTCGATGTGCGCAGGTTTTTTGTTTGTGTAGTGCCGAACC
>JAYTAC010000779.1:0-2609 GCA_043737755.1 Spirosoma sp. | reverse complement strand
TGATAATATCTGCAACTACATCCACCTGCCCGCCCAAAGCGGTAACAGCCGGGTGCTGAAACTCATGAACCGGACGTACGACCGGCCGTGGTACACCGAAAAAATTAACAGCATCCGCCGGATTCTGGGCGACGACTGCGGCATCTCAACCGACCTGATTTCGGGGTTCTGCTCCGAAACCGAGGAAGAGCATCAGGATTCGCTCTCGCTGCTGGACTTTGTGCATTACGACTACGCCTACATGTTTGCCTACTCGGAACGGCCCGGCACATTAGCAGCTAAAAAATACCCCGACGACATCCCGGAAACCACCAAAAAACGGCGATTGGCCGAAATCATCGACCGGCAATTAGTTCATTCAGCGGAGCGTAACCGACGCCACGTCGGGCAGGTGCAGCGGGTATTGATCGAAGGGCCATCCAAACGGTCCGACGACTTCCTCACCGGCCGAAACGATCAGAATAAACGGGTCGTTTTTCCGAAAGGAAACTTGCAGAAGGGTCAGTACGTCAACGTGTTGGTTATTGAAAGCACATCGGCTACGCTGCGGGGAGAGGTAATTTAGTTTATGGTTTGTGGTTTGTAGTTGGCTGACGCGAGAGTTCCCACGTCAGCCAACTACAAACCACAAACTACAAATTTTTTTTATGAACAACCAGGAAATACTCAGCATTAAGCAACGCTTCGGCATAATCGGGAATGCGCCCGCGCTCAACTACGCTATCAACGTTGGGATGCAAGTGGCCGCCACCGACCTCACCGTGCTCATCACGGGCGAAAGCGGCAGCGGGAAAGAATCGTTCTCCAAAATCATTCACAGCCTGAGTGCCCGCAAACACGGGCAGTTTATTGCCATCAACTGCGGGGCCATCCCCGAAGGCACCATCGACTCCGAACTGTTCGGCCACGAAAAAGGCTCGTTCACGGGGGCCGTCGACTCCCGCAAGGGCTACTTCGAGACAACCAACGGCGGAACGATATTTCTGGACGAGATCGGTGAAATGCCGCTCGGCACGCAGGCCCGGCTGCTGCGGGTGCTGGAAAACGGTGAGTTTATCCGCGTCGGCTCGTCTAAAACCCAGAAAACCGACGTGCGCGTGGTGGCCGCTACGAACGTCAACCTGATGGACGCCGTCGATAAGGGCAAGTTTCGGGAGGACCTGTACTACCGGCTCAACACGGTGCCGATTTTTGTGCCGCCCCTGCGCGAACGCGGCACCGACATCGAACTGCTGTTCCGTAAGTTCACCACCGACTTTGCCGAGCGATACCGCATCAAACCCCTGCAACTGACCGAAGGAGCCAAGCAACTGCTGATTAGTTTTCCGTTTCCGGGCAACATCCGGCAGTTGAAAAACATCGCCGAGCAGGTGTCCATCCTTGAATCGGAGCACAACAAGCCGCTCGAAACTGACACGCTGGCCAAGTACCTGCCCCAGACGCAACAGCCCAACCGGTCGTTGGCGCTGTTTTCGCAGCACGGCCCCGGCACGGAGAACTTCTCGGAGCGCGAACTGCTCTACAAAGTCCTGTTCGACATGCGCCGGGACATGAACGACCTGAAAAAACTGGTCCGCGACGCGCTGGGCGATGAACACGACGGTCGGCAGCTTCTCCACAACCACAAAGACCTGTTCGACTCTATTCCGCCCGACGGCGAAAACAGACAGCCGGGCGACAATGTGACGCGTTTTCTGCCGCCACCCGCCAACGGAGCACCCCAACCAGACGCTCACCGCAACCGCACCGGCGGTGATGCCGGTGCGCCGGACCGGGCACTCCGACCGGGCGCACCAGTCTCCGAAACCTACGGCAGTCATCCGCCGGTGCAGATTTTCGACGAAGCAGACGGCGACGTGAACGGGGTAACTGTGGAAGACGTGACGCACGAAACGGAGGACGACGATTCACTCTCGCTCGAGCGGCAGGAGAAAGAAATGATCCTGAAAGCCCTGCGCCGAAACAGTAACAAGCGAAAATACGCAGCTCAGGCACTCGGCATTTCTGAACGGACGTTATACCGCAAAATCAAACAGTATGAAATCGATGAAGAGTAAATTTCAATTATCAGTTATCAGTTATCAGTCATCAGTCAGGCTTGCTCAAAAGTGGGCTTATTTACTGTTCACTGTTTACTGTTCATTGATAACTGCCTCCTGCGGGATCTACTCGTTCACGGGAACGACGCTGTCGCCGGACATCAAGACCGTAACGGTCAATAATTTTACGCTGGCAACGGCCGGTGGACCAGCCAATCTGCCGCTGACCTTCAACGAGAAACTCAAAGAATACTACCAGCGATACACAAACCTGAAGGTCGTTCCCAACAACGGCGACATGGTTCTGGAGGGCAATATCACGGGCTATGACCTGCTGGCGGTTGCTCCCACAGCTTCTGATCAGGCGGGCGTGAACCGACTGCAAATCACGGTGCTGGCCCGGTTTTACAATAACAAAGACGAGACCAAGAACTTCGAGCAGTCGTTTTCATTTTACCAGGATTTCCCGCAGAACCAGACCCTCAGCCAGAATGAGAGCCGGTTAGTACCCAAAATTCTCGACCAGATCGTGCTGGACCTGTTCAACAAAACAGCCGCCGACTGGTAATT
>JAYTAC010000778.1:0-2609 GCA_043737755.1 Spirosoma sp. | reverse complement strand
ACGTAGGTCACTAAGTAAAAGCAATGGCCAAACGAACGGCTGTATGTAACAGGGTTACGCAATATAATACAAAACATATTTGGCAAAAGTGCCCTTTGGCCGAATTAGATAGCAATCACTCTTGATTATAAATTTGATTATAAATCTTCTTTGAAAGTCAACATAGTCCACTTTTTTGTATGTGTCGACTGCCGCCTGTGAACGAATCCGTGCTGGCCTGAAAACGAAACGAGTCGGTCGATTGGGAGACGCTGAGTCCACCCCAAAATCCGGCACATAGCCACTGACGTCGATGTGACTAACCCTTTGCTTAGTCGTCGGAACATTAAAATATAGTTGCTTTACGTTTGACCGACATACTCTTAAATGTATCAACCAGAAACTAAACCGAAGACGATTCACTACACGCGGTGGAAATTTTACCCCCGGTTACCGGCTTACGTACCAAATACCAATCCGCATCTTATGGTCGTGTCGGCTTTCGAGCGCAGCGGTCCTGAGTTTACCCTGCATCTGTTTATTCACTTGAATTAGCGGGCAACCAAAGCAGTATAGGGGGAAGTACGTCGTATGGTCCACACCCGGTTGTTTCAACTCGAATTGATTAAACCAAAACGCCCCGTCACTGAATTTATCCGTGGCAGGGCGTTTTGGTCTAATCTATGGGTCACCTCACCCGCTTACACCGCATCCGACAAACTCGTGAACGTAAACTCCCGGATTTTCATCGGCGGAATCAGGTAGCTTTGGTTCGACTCGGTGCTCAGTACGCGCTCGGGCTTGCCGAGGGTTTCGAGGTTGTTGAGCATGATGATCGGGCTTTCGTTGAAGCGGAAGTTCTTCACCGGGTGCTTGATTTTGCCATTCTCGATGTAAAACGTTCCGTCGCGGGTGAGACCGGTGAGCAGGATCGTCTGCGGATCAACGGTGCGGATGTACCAGAGTTTGGTGACCAAAATGCCGCGCTGTGTACTCCTGATCATGTCCTCCAGCGACGCCAAGCCACCCGCCATAATCACGTTGTTGGGGCTGGGAACGGCTTTTTTACCTTGCTTCTGCGCCCAATACCGCGAATACGACAGGTTCTTGACCACGCCCTTCTCGATCCACATCGTTTTTTCCTGCGCCCGTCCGTCGCCCGACCACGGCGACGCGGGCAGGTCAGCATTGGTGGGGTCGGAATAGATCGTTACGCGTTCGTCTACGATTTTGTCGCCGAGCCGACTTTTGCCGCCCGCCTTGCTGAAGTACGACCGGCCTTCGTCGGCGGAGCGGGCGTCCATGTCGAAGAAGATGTTCTCGAGCAGCACCACGGCGGCTGTCGGCTCCAGAATGACGGTGTATTTGCCCGGTTCGATGGCCCTCGCTTCGGCTGACCCCTGCGCTTTCTGCATCGCAATGCGCGTGGCAGCGGCCGTGTCCAATTTACCCACATCGCTGTAGCCCCGCGCCACGTAGCCCGACCCTTTGCTGTCGGGCGTTCGGACGGTGAGGGTAAAATTGACGTTGGTGCTGGGGTAATAGGCGAACAATCCTTTCGAATTCATCATGGCATTGTAGCCGTACTGATCTTCTATGAAACCGGCAGCCGTCAGCTTCGCATCCCGCGACAGTTGCAGGCTTTTTGCTACCGCATCGGCCCGTTTATCGGGCGTCAGCGTGGCGGTTGAGTCGAAGAAGCCGGTCGATTTCAGGTACTGCTGCGGTTCCAGCAGGCCGACATATTCGGGGTTTTCGGGCGCGAGCTGGGCGAGTTCTTCGGACCGGCGCACGACCTTTTCGAGCGAGACATCACCGAATTCATCGATGGTGGCCACGCCGACTTTCTTGCCGTAGGCCGACTGTACCTGTAGATTCTGATTAATGAGTGATCCGCTGGTTGACACCTCGTTGCGGGCGTAGCGCAGGTTACCGCGCTCTTCGCCGAGGAGATTCACTTCGCACTCGTCGGCTTTGGAATAGCTCAGGACCTTTTGCAGGAGCGTCTTCGCTTCGGATTCAGTGAGTATGATGGGCATGAATGTGGTGTTTACGCGTGCAAGTGTTTTAGTGTTAATGAGGTTGGAAGGGTGATCTGTCAAACACTCATACACTAAACCACTTGGACACCTTTCAGATTTTCCGTCCGGTATTGATTACGTTGACCCCGTTAAAGCGCGTCGTGCTGCTGCCGTGCGATACCGCGCTGCTTTGGGCGGGCTGACCCTTTCCGTCGAAGAACGAACCGCCCATCCGGTAGTCCCGGTCATCGCAAACCTGTACGCACGAGTTCCAGAATTCCTGCGTGTTCGACTGATACGCCACGTCTTTGAGCATCCCGGCAATTTCGCCGTTCCTGATTTCGTAGAACAACTGCCCGCCAAACTGAAAATTGTACCGTTGCTGATCGATGCTGAACGAGCCGTCACCGATGATGTAGATGCCTTTTTTAACGTCTTTAATCATTTCCTGCACCGACAACGGCGTTTTTCCGGCTGCCAGCGAGACGTTGGCCATGCGCTGAAACTGCACCGAACTCCAGCTATCGGCGTAGCAGCAACCGTGCGATTCGGCTTCGCCGATGATGGCCGCCTGATCGCGGATGGCCTGATAATTCACCAGCGTTCCAT
>JAYTAC010000777.1:0-6437 GCA_043737755.1 Spirosoma sp. | reverse complement strand
CTGGCTTGATGATCCTTCACTCTCTTATTCAGCATGAAAACACGTCTCCTGTCGCTAATCCTGATAACAGCTTCGGCCACTCTGATGGCCCAGCAGCCCGACGCCGGGTTTGGCCGTAAACTCAAAACGAATGCCGCGTCACCCGGCCTGACCGAGCGGTTAAACGCCGACGTGGTGCCGCTGCCAACGAACCGGACTGCCCGCCACGTACTAACAGCAACCGGAACGGAACGGCCAACGCTGGAACCACTTCGCCTGCGGGTAGTGCGCGATTCGGTGACGGGCCTGCCGGTGTTTATCGAACGAAAACTCACACAACGCTCTGATAACCAAGCACAAATGGGTGCCCGACTGTCGACGGCAGCGGCTGCGTCGGTAACGTACCAATTTTTGGGTCAGGTGCGGGGACTACTCCAGATTGATAACCCCGACGTTACTTTTAGCGTGGCCCGCACCGAAACAGATGACCTCGGTCAGACCCACGTCCGGCTTGCGCAAACCTACAGCGGGGTGCCGGTCTACGGCTCGGAGATGGTGGCGCACCTGACCAACGGCGAGGTAGCTCTGCTCAACGGCCGTTACCAACCCCTGCCGGGCGGGCTGTCAACAACGCCCAAACTGACTCAGGCCAACGCCGTCGAACGGGCTTTTCGCGACGTGCGCGGTCAGACGGCCGTTCGCTCATTCGGTGATAACTTAGTCAAGATGAACCAGTCGGAAGGGGAATTGTGCGTTTACCCGGACAAATACCGGCCCACATTGGCGTATCGGCTGACGATCCGGCCCAACTTCCGGGAGCAATGGGAATACGTCGTTGACGCGCAGACGGGGGCCGTGCTGGAGAAATTCAACAATACATGCTCGTTTGCCGGACCCATTAAGGCGACGGGACGGGATCTGAACGGCAAAACGCAGACCTTCCAGACCTACCAGCAGGGAACCGGCAGCTACTACCTGATCGATGCGTCGCGGCCGATGTTCAACGCCAACACCTCCAAAATGCCGGGCGAGCCGGTCGGGGCCATCTGGACGGTAAACGCCCGCAACACGTTCGGTGACAGTCTCAAAGCGTTTCAAAATACCTCCGCCAACAACACCGACTGGAATGCAACAGCCATCTCGGCGCACCACAACGCCGGGCTTGCCTACGACTATTACCGGACAACATTCAAGCGTAATTCCCTGAACGGTTCGGGTGGCACGATGATGTCGATTATTAACGTGGCCGACGACGACGGTAAACCGCTGGACAATGCCTACTGGAACGGCAGGTTTATGTTCTACGGCAATGGCAACCCCAAACTCTTTAAACCATTGGCCGGTGGTCTCGACGTGGCCGGGCACGAAATGACGCACGGGGTGGTGCAGAACACGGCTAACCTGCCCAATCGGGGACAGTCGGGGGCTATCAACGAGTCGATAGCGGACGTGTTTGCGATGATGATCGACCGCGACGACTGGACCATCGGCGAAGACATTGTCAACCGTCAGTTTTTCACGTCGGGTGCGTTACGGAGCCTGTCGAACCCCAACGTGAGCGGCCCGAAAGACCCCAGCTACCAACCCAAAACAATGGCTCAGTATGACAACACCACCGAAGACAACGGGGGCGTTCACATCAACAGCGGGATTACCAACTACGCGTTCTATTTGTTTGCCACGGCCGTCACCAAGGAGAAAGCCGAACGGATTTACTACCGGGCGTTAACGACGTATTTAGTGCGAACGTCGCAGTTTTTGGACCTCCGGTTAGCCGTTGTTAAAGCTGCCGGTGACCTCTACGGGCCAGCCGGAACCGAAGTGGCAGCGGCAAAAAAAGCGTTTGATACGGTCGGTATTCTGGAAGGGACCGGTACGCCCGGCAAACAACCCGACCTGCCGATTGCCGCCGGGCAGGACCTGTTGCTGCTGACCGACACCGACCCGGCTAACGTCGGCATACTGTATTCGACCAACACGTCGGTTGTACCCGTCAAATTCGATCAGAAATCGACCGTGGCCCTGCGGCACCGCCCCAGCGTGAGCGACGACGGGAAGTTTGCGTACTACGTGTCGGCCGATAAGCGCATCCGTTCGGTGAACCTGACCGGCGACAAAGCCATAGAAACGATTGTGTCGAATGAAACGATCTGGGATAACGTCGCCATCTCCAAAGACGGCACCAAATTGGCCGCCCTGACAGCCGAACAGGACGGGGCCATCTACGTCTACAGCTACGTCCAGAAGAAATGGCGGAAGTTTTTGCTCTACAACCCAACCAACGAGAAGGGCATCACAACGGGCGAAGTGAAGTATGCCGATTCGTTCGAGTGGGATTTTACGGGCCAGAACGTGATCTACGATGCTTACAACGCCCTGAGCAGCGTGGGTGGAAAAGCCATTGACTACTGGGACGTGGGACTCATCAACGTCTGGAACAACAAGGCGAATGACTTTGGCAAGGGGGAGATCGAAAAAGTGTTTTCTAACTTAGACGAGGGCGTGAACGTGGGCAATCCGTCGTTCGCCAAAAACTCACCCGATGTCATTGCATTTGACTATTTTGATGAGGCCGACGATACGTATTTCGTGGTGGCCACGGACCTCAGTAAAGGCAGCCTGAAGGAGATTTACAAAAATAACGCTCTGGGCTTTCCCAGCTACTCGCGGTTGGACAACAAGCTGGCGTTCAGCACCAAAACGGGCACCCGCGAAGACATATCGGTCATTGGCGTGGGAGCCGATAAAGTTACACCGTCGGGCAACGCGGCCATCGCTTACCGGGAAGCCAAATGGCCCGTCTGGTACACGCAGACCAACCGCGCACTGCCCACCAAAACGGCGCAGACCATTACCTTCGACGCCATCGCCGACCGCTACACCAATCAGGGCAGCATGACACTCCGGGCAACGTCGTCGGCTAACCTGCCGGTCAATTTTCAGCTAAAAAACGGCCCGGCAACGCTGACCGGCTCCACGCTGACCGTTAGCGGGCCGGGCACCGTCACTGTCCGGGCCTACCACGATGGCGATAATGTGTTCTACCCGGCTGACCCCATCGAGCGAACGTTTACGGTGCTGGTCGTGACGGGTTTGGCCGCTTCAGAACCTGCCTGGTCCGATGCGCTGTCGGTCTTTCCGAACCCCGCCCGGACGACACTCACCATCGAAGTGCCCGCCAACGAGACCATAGAAAGTCTGACAATGAGTACGTTGGCGGGAAATTACGTCCTTCAGCCTGCTATTCGCGCCCGCCAGCACACGGCCACGCTGGAGGTGGGGCATTTGCCGAAGGGTTTGTATTTTCTGCGGGTACAAACGCCTAATGGAACAACTCATCGCAAAGTACTGAAAGAATAAAACAGCGACCGATGCTGGGCCACATCGGTCGCTGTTGGGTCGCTCGCGTGGTCGGAGTTTTTACTTCGTCGGTGAGTAATCCGTCGGTTTCATATAAACCGACTCCACCTTGTCGGTCAGTTTGCCGTTGACTTCCGATGCGTCTCGGGCTTTGACCCATTCGGGGTCGGCACGAAACCCGTCGAAATGCTTTTTTCCCTCGGCTTCGGAGGGGTGCGCCAGCATATAAATCAGTTTGGGTTGTTTGCCATCGGCTTCGGTCGTAATCCAGTAGCCAACGTGGGTCATGCCGTGTTTGCTGAACATCTTGATCGTGTGGTCATGAAAGCGGGCGAGCAGGTTGGTCAGTTTGCCACGGGCGGCCGTGTAGGTACGCAATTCGAAGGTGCGCTCGGGCGATTTGATGGCGGTTTTTATGGACGGCGACAGGTCGGACTCCATCATGAAAATCTGGTCGATGTGATCCACCAATTTACCGTTGGCTTCGGTTTTGGCGACCACTGCTTTCCAGTCGGGATCGTTGCCGAACGCCTGCCACGATGCTTCGCGGGCTTCTCGGCTTGGATAGGCCAAAATGTAGGTCAGTTCTTTGCGGCTGGTGTCGGTGGGGGTCCAGTAGCCAATGTTTTCCATGCCGTGTTTGGCGAAAAGCTTGGTCGTGTATTGCCGGAAGCGGTCCACAATTTCGGCGTATTTACCCGGTGTGGGGTAGTACACGCGAATCTCGTACAGTTTTCCCGATGGTTTGATGGGTTTAGCCACGGCGACGGTGGTCAGCAGAATGCCGATGGTTAGCGATAGAATCAGTTTGTGCATGATGACGAATGAAAAACGAAAAATCAGATCGGTAGTGACCGGATATGACTCAGAAAGGCAGGACTGTGGCCATATTACTTGTAAACCACGCGCCAACGCCTATTTTTGTCAGTACCCCATCCTGTACATTTTCCCACCCTATTATGCTAAGCCGCGTTGCCAACTCTGTCTACTGGATGCACCGCTACATCGAACGGGCCGAAAACTACGCCCGTTTCATGAGCGTTAACTTCAACCTCGCCCTCGATCTGCCCCCCAACGTCGACCAGCAGTGGCAGCCGCTGCTGATTGCCACCGCCGACGATGAACTCTTTGCCAAGTACTACGAGGAACCCACGCGCGAGAATGTCATTCAGTTTATGACCTTCGACAAGCGCAACCCCAACTCCATTGTAGCCTGTCTGAGTTACGCCCGCGAAAATGCCCGCACCATCCGCGAAGCCATTTCCAAAGAGATGTGGGAGCACCTCAACCAGTTTTACCTGATGGTGCGCGACACCGCCCCCAAGCAGCAGTGGGGACAGAGCCAGACGCAGAGCTTTTTCACCGAAATCCGCAACGGTACACAGCTTTTCTACGGCATCATCGACGCAACTATTACCCGCAATGAAGCCTGGCATTTCGGGCGGCTGGGTCGTTTTCTGGAGCGGGCCGACAAAACGTCGCGCTTTTTGGACGTGAAATATTTTACGCTGCTGCCCGAAGCCGACGCCATCGGCTCAACGCTCGATTTGATGATCTGGTCGGCGGTGCTCAAGTCGGTCAGTGCGTATAATATGCACCGCCAGCAGTACCGGTCACTGACGCCGTCGAGTATTGTGGAATTTTTGATATTGGACAAGATGTTTCCCCGCGCTGCGGCCCATTGCATCCGCCAGGCCGAACTGTCGCTCTACGAAATCTCGGGCAACAACATCGCGCATGGCTTTGGCAATGCCGCCGAACGGATGGTCAGCAAACTCCGTACCGACATCGAGTTTACCGAAACGCGGGATATTTTTCGGGCCGGACTGCACCAGTATCTCGACGACTTTCAGACGCGCACCAACGAAGCGGGAGCCACAATCTTCGAGACGTATTTCGATCTGAAGCCGCTGGAAGTTTGAGCGAGTTACCGGGTTTGTAGTTTGTGGTTCGTGCCGGGCGGCCGGTGCCGTTTGTAGCCCCGGCGGGGAACCGCAACTACAAACTACAAACTCAGTAGAAGATAGGCAACGTAACTGCCAGATACGCTAAGCCCGACCGGTTGCGGAAACGGTTATTATCGGCCACAATGTCGCGGTTCTGAACAGTGACCTCCGTGGTGAGCCATTGGTAACCCGCTTTGACGGCGAACCGCTGATTGACCCGAACGCGGGCGTACACCTCGGTCGAGAGCGTACCCCGGTCATTATCGCCCAGCATACGCAGATTCAGTCGGGTCGGGTAAGCCCGCTGAAAGACGTTGCTCCCCGAGAACGGAGCACTGAGCGAGTCGGCACCACTTTTACTTTTAACGGACGAGAACAAGCCCGACGAGGATTTATAACCTCCCGTACGCCGACGGCCCAGCGTCAGCCCGAGCAGATCGGCACTCGCGCCTAATTGCAATCGCCCCAAATTAACCTGCGCCCGAATGCCCACACTCAGCGAGGTCATCGAAACGTAGTCGAAGCGAACCGTGTCGATGTTGCTGCCGATAAGTGGTCCCGATAACTTTCCGAGACCAGTTTGGCCACGCGTCAGGCGGGCGGGGGCAGTGTAGTAATTGATGTTATCGCCGTAGAACGCACCCAGCCGGGCCGTCCAGCCAATTGCTATCAGCTTACGCTCCCCAATGTTAATAAGCTGGTAATAAGCAGCCGACGGGTTGTAGACGGACGGGTTGTTATTCGATGACGAGTAGCCGAAGCCCAGATCGTACCCACTGCTTAATCGGGCCGATACGGGCGACTGAGCGAAACTATGAACGGAAACGAAAATCAGTAACGCAGTGAGTAATTTCTTCATGCAATCGAAACCGAGTGTTGTGGAGCAAAGGTAAGCGGGAATGTGTGTGTGAGTGCGTAGGTGTATGCGGGGGTTTGAGCGCATCTGCCACGGTCGCCCGAACGCACATGCAGACACTAAACACACCCACACATTATCCTTCCATTTTGAGCACCACCGCGCCCAACGGCGGCACATTCAGCCGAATCGACTGCGGGCGACCGTGCCATAGCTGCTCCTCGCTCCGAATAGCTCCGGCATTCGTCACGCCACTGCCGTAAAACTCGATGGCGTCGCTGTTGAAGCGTTCGTGG
>JAYTAC010000776.1:0-2611 GCA_043737755.1 Spirosoma sp. | reverse complement strand
GCCAGAAGTCCATCGACAACGACGACGTTAAGGGCGAAGGCGGTGGAGATAACCAGCAACAGGCTGCTCCGGCAACGGGCGGTGGCGGTGGACGGCCCCGTTAACCGAGATTCGCTGAATCGGCTGCACAGACCTTGCAGGTTTTGGAAACCTGTAAGGTCTGTTTTTTTGTATAACTCTAAAAACCATACGATCCCGTGAAGTCTAAAAATCTCGTCAGCCTGTCGGTGGCCCTCGTCTTTGTGGTGTTATCCGTTACCGGGCTGCTCATCTACTTTGCGCAGGGTTCCCACACCGTCGATCACATCCACGCCTGGTTCGGCATCCTGTTCGTAGGCGCAGCCGTGTTCCACGTCGTCAACAACTGGACGTCCATCACGGGCTACACCAAAAACCGCCGGACGGGGGGCATCCGGCGCGAGTTTGTGCTGCCCGCTCTCTTAGTCGTCGTGTTTGCGGGGGGCATCGCGGCCGATTTGCCCGTGTTCAGTAAACTCGCCAACGCCGGGAAAGTGCTGGTGCGGGGCGAAAAAACTAAACAGGGTCCGCTGACGCAGCTTGCGGTCGACTCCATTGCCCGCGCCACCGAAATGGCCTACGCCGATGCGCTGAGCAAAGCAGACACGGCCGCGATTGGCAGGGTATTAGTCAAAAAAACGGCCGTGCTGACCGAAGACGGGACCCTGAAAACCGGCACCGACCACCCGGCAACCGTCAGCGAACCCATGCAACCCACCGTCGACCGGGCCGAGGCTCTCGACGATAACGTGATTGTGGTGCAGGGGACGTTGACCAACGCGGCAAAAACCAGCACGATTATCTACACCCACGTACTGAAAAAACAGGACGACGTCTGGCGCATTGCCGCCGTGCAAATGGCCCGCCCGGTGGGGAAATTGGTGGAGACGACGGCCGCGAGGTGAATGGGTATCACGCCACGGCAGCGATCGAAAACTGCATCCTTAGCCGTTCACATAAAATTCAACCACGTAGTAAACTCTGCTGACTATGGGCGAGTTAACGTGTAGAATCAATACTCAACAGACGGTTGAATGACGGTATGCCTGCGCATTATTCTCACAGTCGGCTTTCTGACGCTTGGCCGGTCGTTGTCAATGGCCCAAACGACGACCTACACCATCAGCGGGCGCGTGACCGATGCCGCTACCGGCGCGGGTATTCCGTTTGCCAGTGTCGCCGTGAAAGGCCAGACGGCGGGCACCACATCGGATATCGACGGCCGCTACTCGCTTAAGATCAGGCAATTAGCTGACTCATTGACCGTACTCAGCTTGGGGTATCGCACCCGCTCCTACCCGCTCATCGCGATTCAGACCCAGACCATCGACGCGCAGTTGACGCCCGCAGCTACCAGCCTTCAGGAAGTGCGGGTGTATGGCAAAGGGGGCGATCCGGCCTACCGCGTTCTGCGCGAAACGGTGCGTCGGCGGGGGCAGTTCGACCCAGCCAAACTCAGTGCCTACGAATACGACAGCTACACCAAAATCGAAGGCTACGTCAACAATTTCAGTAAAAGGCGAAAAAACAACCGTCGGCCGGGGCCAGTGAGTCGGCTGTTGGGTAAGCTGCCCGCCGTGACCGACGACAACGGGCAACCCGCCGTGCCGGTGTTCATCTCCGAAACATATTCTAAATTCTACGCCCGCAGCAGCCCCGACAAAGGCAAAGAACGGGTGCTAAAATCGCGCGTGACGGGCATCGGCGTTACCGACGGCGGCCTGATTGCCCAACTGACCGGGGCATCGTTTCAGCAGTATAACTTCTACCGAAACGCGCTCAACGTGCTCCGCAAGGACATTCCCTCGCCGGTGGGCGGGCAGTGGGACGCGGTCTACTCGTTTCGGATGAAAGATACCCTGCGGCTGGGCGATGCGATCTGTTACGAAATCGAGTTCTCCCCCAAACGCCCCGCCGACCTTGCCTTTACCGGAACAGTCTGGATCGACACGCTACGAATGGCTTTGGCGCAGGTGGATGCGCGGGTGGACAAGCGGGCCAACATCAACTTTGTCGACGAACTACACATTGAGCAGGAATGGGATATGACGCCGTCGGGAATGCTGTTTCCGACCCAGACGCAGGTAACCATCGACACCGACGAACCCGCCCCCCGTGCGCCCGGTGCCCTGATTCGTTTTCTGGCCACCTCCCGCAACATCACCGAGGGCCAGCCGCAGGAACCCGGTTTCTATGATCCGGCCGTTGAATTAGCCGACGACTTTCGCGATGCCGACGCCAACTTCTGGAAAAGCGTCCGGCCCGATTCGCTGTCGCCCAATGAACTGCGGGCCATGCGCGTGGTCGACTCGGTGCGGAATGTTCCGTTCATAAAAGCAGCCAGCGAAATCATTAAATTAGGGGTGCTGGGCTACAAACCCATCGACCGGCTGAACATCGACCTCGGGCCGGTGCTGTATTCCTACGCCAACAACATCGTAGAAGGCAACCGCTTCCGAATTGGCGCACGAACCAACACGGGCTTCAGCCGGAAGTGGCTGCTGAGCGGTTACGTCGCCTACGGAACCCTCGACCGGACGCTCAAATACAGTGCCGGGGTGGAATACGTGCTGAGCCGCAAGCCCTGGACGGT
>JAYTAC010000775.1:0-2612 GCA_043737755.1 Spirosoma sp. | reverse complement strand
GGATCAGCAACCTGCGCTTTTACCTGAACGGCCTGAACCTGTTTACGATTGATAAGCTGAAGGTGTACGACCCCGAGACCGACAATGCTAACGGTCAGTATTACCCGCAAGCGAGAATTGTCAGTGGCGGTTTATCCGTGTCCTTCTAATGCATAGCAACCATCGAAATCACATGAACAACTTTAGAAACACACTATTGGCAGTCGCCGTCGCATCGATGACGATCACGGGCTGCAATGATAATTTCGTGGATACTAAACCGCTGGATCAGGTGCCGGAATCGGCCGTCTGGGCAGATGCGGCTTTAGCCGAAGCCTTCGTTACCAACATCTACGGTGGGTTGGGCAACGGCGGTCTGGATGAGCAGATGCTGGCGTCGCTGACCGATGAAACCATTTTTACCCACCCCGGCCGGGGCATCACGACTATCACCGAGTCGCGCTCCAACCCCGCCGACATTGGCTGGGTGAATAACACCATCAGTTGGGGGAACATGTACTCGCGGATTCGGGCGTCGAACTTAGCGCTCAAGAACTTGGAGAAGCCACAGTTCAGCGACGCTGCGATGGCAGAGCGGCTGCGGGGGGAAGCCCGGTTCATGCGGGCCTACTACTACCAGCAGTTGGTGCGCTACCACGGTGGCGTTCCGCTCGTCGACCGTCCCTATGACCTCGGCGAAGCTGACTACTTAGCTCCTCGTAACACGATGGAAGAGTGCATCAACTTCATCGTGAAGGACTGCGACGAAGCGGCCAAACTGCTGAAAGGTAAGAATTTAGCGGCAGGCCGGGCCAGTGAAGCAGCCTCATTGGCGTTGAAATCCCGCATCCTGCTTTATGCCGCCAGTGATTTGTACGACGCGGCCACGGCCAAAGCCAAATCGAGCACTCACGCGGCTTTCGCCAAGTCGGAACTGATGGGCCTGACGAGCGGCTCCCGCGCCGACCGCTGGCAGAAAGCAAAGGACGCAGCCAAAGCAGTGCTGGATTTGCCCGGCTACGGTTATCAGCTAACGCTGAGTGCCCCGGCTGCCAAAGACGAGGCCACGATGAATTACATGAACGCGTCGCTGTCCAGAAACGGGGGTGAAAAAGAGCTATTGTTTGCCCGCTACTTCATTAACACCAAACCGGAAGGCGGAGGGCGGCAGGGGCTGTTCAACGGACCGAATGGCTACCATAACTGGGCGGGTAACTCACCGATTCAGAACTTCGTGGACGACTACGAGATGATGGACGGCACTAAGTTTAGCTGGAGCAACGCTGAACAGGCGAAGGCCCCCTACATGAATCGTGATCCGCGCATGTATGCGTCGATTATGCATGACGGGGCTACCTGGAAGCCCCGCACGGCCGACGTAGCTACCAAAGACCCCGCGAACCAGATTCAAACGGGGACGTATGAAGTGGTCGATGGCACCGGCAAGAAGGTGACGCACTTTGGTTTGGACACTCGCAAGAGTACCGTCGAAGACTGGAATGGTAGCTATACCGGCTATTACATGCGCAAGTTCACCGACCCCACGCCAACGCTGGTCGACCAGAGTGCGTTTCAGCAGATTCCGTGGCCGTTTTTGCGCTACACCGAAGCGTTGATGAACTACGCCGAAGCCTGCATTGAACTGGGGCAGGACGCCGAAGCCCGTACGTGGCTGAACAAAGTCCGCTTCCGGGCCGGGATGCCCGCCTTCACCGAGTCGGGCGATGCCCTCCGGCAGCGGTATCGGAACGAACGCCGGGTCGAGATGGCGTTTGAGGAGCAGCGCTACCACGACGCCCGTCGCTGGATGATTGCCCCCACAACGCTGGGTCGCAAAGCCAACTACATCAGTATCAACGGTGCGCTGAAGCCCGGCAAATCGCTCAATCTGTACAAGTATGATCCGACGAGTTACGATTACAGTTACCGGGTTGTCGAGATTGATCCGGGGAAAGAAAACCGGCAATGGGCCGACAAGATGTACTTTCTGCCCATCACGCGCGATGAGATAAACCGGAACAATAAGTTAGTGCAGAATCCCGGGTACTAATCGCCGGGTAAGCGAAGCAGCAGGGTAATCATCGTAGTTACTGAGTTCGTCTCATCTGCGCTGATTACCCTGCTTTTTTTATGCCGTCGTCGTGCGTAAATTGACGTACCAATCCACTTTTTGGCTACCGCCCGACCAATTTGATTCTGAGAGCAACCGTCGGTTGTGTTAAAAGGTATCACGGACTTCAGTCCGTTTTTAGGTTCTTTCACGAACGGACTGAGGTCCGTGATACCTTTCTGACAGGGCTGGCAATGACTTTAAGAACTACGTTGGTAGAGTACCGGTCACATATTCTCAAACGACTCGAAACAATGAACACGATCAACGCAAAACTTCTGCCGCTCATGCTTTGCTGGACAGCATCGTTCACGGGTGCGATGGCTCAGAAACAAATCCGGGTCAAGGCCGATGCCAACGTGACGAGTGCCATTCCGATGGCCGACCGGTATCGGTATCCCCAGTTTATGACCGGCAACGTCGTGTATCGCAACGGCGTGGCGGGGGCGGGTCAGCTTAACTACAACCGGCTGCTGGGCGAGATGCAGTTCATCGACTCAAAAGGAGACACGATGGCATTGGC
>JAYTAC010000774.1:0-2619 GCA_043737755.1 Spirosoma sp. | reverse complement strand
GCGACAGTTTGGAATCCTGATAGAGCGTGGTCACGTCCATCTCCACCAACGACTGCCGGTTAATCATTCCCGCCAATACTGCTTCGCCTTTGGCGATGTTGCGCGGTACGCTTTCGCCCGTCAGGGCCGCCGTATCGAACGTACCTGACTCAGAGTGCATCGTACCATCCAACCCGACTTTTTCGCCCGGCCTGATCTGGATTACGTCGCCAACGCTCACCGTCGCGGCTTTCACGGTTTGGGCCTGACCGTTGCGCAGTACCGTCACCTCATCGGGCCGCACGTCGAGCAATGCCTTGATACTCCGACGTGCCCGCAGCACGGCCGCATCCTGAAACAACTCGCCGATGGTGTAGAACAGCATCACGGCCACGCCTTCGGGGTATTCGCGGATGGCAAATGCGCCGAGAGTGGCCACGCCCATCAGGAAAAATTCAGTGAACACGTCGCGCCGGAGGATGCTGCTCCACGCCCGCTTCAGCACCGGCCAGCCAACGGGCAGGTAAGCCGCCACGTACCAAATGAGCCGAATGGGGTCGTTGAACCAGCGAAACGTCGGACCGTTCTGAGCGTAGTTATCCAGCGCGACACCGCCCAGCAACAGAACCAAACTGCTGATGGCCGGGGCGTAGGTACGCCAGGTCTGAAACGGACCCTCTTTGGGGGCTACCGTTGCTGCCGGGGTAGTACCGGTCTCGATCAACTCCACATCATCGTGGGTGTGATCGTCTTCGTCGTGATGATCGTCTGTCATAAGTGGTCAAGAGTCAATGACGGAGGGCGAATGCCAATAGCTACTCCTCGCTGGGTCAACTACTTAGCCGGGTAGCGAAACAGCAGGTAGGATGCAATACCACCCCTGTCAAGGTTGTAGGTACCGTGCCCAATTCGGATGGCTCCGTTAGCCCCTTTTTCACGGCCCATTTTCCGTAGTTCGTCCTCTACTCGCTGATGAGTACCAAGTCCGTATTGGCTGGTGGGAATCGCCACCGTTCCCAGCCGCTCAAACGTGGGCGGCAGGTCGCGCTCCAGCAGAAAAACCGTGACGGCTGCCGAATCGGAAGGCGGGGTGGCACCGGTCGTGTTCTGGATGGGCTGAAACCGGGACGTGACGCACCCGGCAGTCAGTAAAAGCAGGGCCGCCAGATAGCAACAGTGCAATAGACGTTTCATAAGTAGTTGACAGTTAGTACGATGTAATACAAAACTAAATCAATGCTCGTCGCCCCCTTCGTCGCCCCCGGCATTGGCCGAGAGAATGTCATACGCACCCGTGAGCACAATCTGCGCGTTGGTGGCCACGCCAGTCGGCAGCGTCACGGCCCGATAACCGTTCTGCGATGCGCCCGCCCGCACCGGCACGGGCCGGAACTGGTAGTGCGTTTGTCCCTGATGCTGTTCTTTACCGGCAAACACGTAAATCTGACTGCTGTTGCCCGCCTGCACCAAAGCCGCTTCGGGCAAGGCCGGTTCGGTGGCCGCGCCCGTCTCAACGACCGCCTTGACGAACGTGCCGGGTCGAAGGGCGCCCGGCCGGTCCGCCGGTGCGGTGGACTCGCCGGAGGCCGGGTTGTCTAAACTCGCGTAGACCTTCACCGTGCGGTCCGGGCCAACTTCGCGGTTGATGAGCTTGATGCGCCCCATGCGTTCGCCCGATACGCCCACCACCGACAGCCGCACCCGCTGACCGGCCTGCAACCGGGACAGATCACCCTCAAAAACGGTCAGTTCGGCCAGCAGTCCAGCGGTGTTCATGATCTCGAACAGCACGTCGTTGGCCGCTACGTAGCTGCCCCGGTTCACGTTGACCTGTGTGAGCGTACCGCCGATGGGTGCCCGAACGGGGATGGTGCGCGTGATGGTTTCGGGCGTCAGGCGGGCCGGATTCAAGCCTAAAAGCGCGAGTTGCTGGCGCAGTCCGCCGATTCGTGCCCGGAGCGTACCGAGTTGAGCCGTAGCCTGTTGCAGATTTTTCAGAGCACCCACGTTTTCGCGGCTCAGTTCGCGCTGCCGCTCGTATTCCTGCTGCTGAAACAGGAGTTGGCTCTGGGTTTCGAGATACTCCTGCTGAATGCGAATGAACTCCGGGTTTTCCAGCACGGCCAGTGTCTGCCCCCGCCGAACCGGTGAACCCGTCAGTAGATTCGCTGATTTGAGGATACCGCCATACGGCGTCGCCACCGATACCTGTTGGCCCGGCGGCACCGTCAGCGAACCGTTCACACGGATCAACTGACTCATCTGCCGCTGCTCCAGACTACCCAGCGTTACGCCAACGGTCTGGTACTGGGCTTCGGTTAGTTCCACCAAACCCGGCTCTTCGGCTTCGCTGGCCGTATCAGGCGGGGCGGTCGTTTTCTCGGTTGTTGCAGTGTCGGTAGTAGTCTCCGGCTTTTGCTTACAGGCCGTTATGGTGAGTAGCGAGATCAAAAAAATACAGTTGATAATCAGTGAGATTCGTTTCATTAGTCGGTTCGTCCCAACAAAAAGTCGAGGTTGATTAGCGTTTGATTGAGATCGTTAAGGGCGGCTAAGTAGCCGGTCTGGATTTCGCTGACGGTGCGCAGGTTTTGCAGCAGTTCGACGTACCCGATTTCGCCCGCCCGGTAGGATTTGGTG
>JAYTAC010000773.1:0-15193 GCA_043737755.1 Spirosoma sp. | reverse complement strand
CGCACAGCCTTATGTACAGTCATACAATGCATCACTGGCTCGTCACATGCCTCACCAGCAGACGAAAATTATTGCGCCGATCAGCTTTTTCTTTGGCCAGATGGACAATTACAAAATTCATGGGTTGAGTTATTTTTCAGCACTCAACAACCGTACACCGTTACCATTAGACGAGTTTTTCCAACGGGCCGAAGACGAACAAGTTAAATACATTGTCAGCGATGGGTACATGACCGCCAGCTACCTCATTCCGCTTAACGCACCTGTTCGTATCGGTTCTTACAAACGGATTTTTCAGGATAGCATGACCAGCATATACGAACGTCAATGCCCGTTCAGGAAATGGCCATCCCCGTACTTCTCGCCGGTCACGATCTCATCGCCAGCGCACAGACCGGCACCGGCAAAATAGCCACCTGCCAGGCGCAACCACAGGTGGCTACGGCCAGAAGCATATACCCTACAAACTCAGAGACTCCCTGCTGACTACCGCCATAACCCGACTTGGTGACCGGCTCTCGCCCGAACAAATCTGCGGGGAACTGCAACGCAAGGCGACTCAGACGCGACTTCACTAAGAAACCGTCTACCGCTCTATCTATGGCCATCAGAAATTGGCTGATAATCAGGCTGCTGAACATGAGAAACTTACGCAGTATCTGCGCATTCGCCACCGTAAGAAACTTCGAATTAGATAATTAAGGCAAGATTATGATAAAGTATTGTCGTCGAAACACCGTAAGCATAGTTTAAACACAACGAGAGACCTGGCCGGGTCTCTCGTTGTGTTTAAACTATGCTTCAAACTACTGATACTGAATGTACATTGGTCTCGGGTCGAGGGCCAGCACTTCGGAGGCTGTCATGATGCGGGAGCCGGGCTTGCGGAAGTCGTTGTCGTAGAACAGCTTAAAGCCGGTGTACTGAACGGGTTCGGCAACGATATAATCCCGGTATGAGTCTTTCTTGAGTACCGGTGGACCCCAGCCGTCCATGTGCATCACAATCTGGACGTTCGGGTCGAGTTTGATGTTTTTGTAGTTTTTGACCATGCCCTGCGTAAACCGGTGAATGACCAGTACTTTGGGCGGCAGGTTGTTTTCTTTTACCACCCGGCTTAGAAACTGCACTGCCTGATTGATGTCGGCGGCATCGTAGGAACCGATTTTTTTGCCGGGCTTGGCCCCCGTCACCATCGAAAACTCGGGGTCAATACCGAGGTGAACGAACGGCAGTTTCAGGTATTTCTCCATGTATTTCATCTCCGGGCCGAGGGGCGCGTGACCCCGCTGAATGTCCAGAAAAACGATGGCTTTGTGCTCGTTGCCCCATTTCAGCACTTTCTTGATCGTCCGGTCCGACATCCGCATCCGGTAGCCGCCGTCTTTGCCGGGCAGGCCCTGCGCCGACGTAGCCACTAAGTGCAGCGCGGGTTGGATGGGGGTGGCGGGGTCGGCGGCTTTCCAGTTTTTGATCTCTTCATCCAACCGGCGCAGCATTTCGGGCTTTTCGTATTTGCCCAGAATACCCATCCGCTTGGAGTGCGGATTGCCGTAGTAGGCGAAAATGCGGTGTTTCGGTAGAATAGCTCCGGTGGGTGCGAAGGTCAGCGAGTCGAGCGTGGAGTCCCCGGTGGATACGGCGCGGGTGGAAGCAAGGGGCTGGGATTCGGTGGTGGTCGGCGAGTCGGATGGTCCGGTGGCGGGGGTGGCCGCTGTTTCAGCAGTGGCTTTGTCGGTTTGGGCGGTGGTTTCCCGTTTGGATTCTGTACTGGAGCAGCCGGTGAATTGACTAAGTACTAAACAGGATAAAGCGACTAACGAAAAACGCATAGGTAGGTAGGAGATAAGTTAGGGGACGATGCACAAAAATAGGGTTAAAGTCCGACATGTCCGACACGACAGCGTCCTAACCCTACCATATACGTATAGAGTAGCGGGTTATGCGCTCAGCCCATCAGTTGGCCCAACCCCTGCCGAACGATTACGAAGTCATCATCAGTGGCGTCGACGATGGTCGAGGCTACGTTGCCGCCGTAGCCCCCGTCGATGACGATGTCGACCTGGTGCTGAAATTTCTCGAAAATTAACTCCGGGTCGGTCGAGTATTCGATCACTTCGTCGTCGTCGCGGATGGACGTGGTGATGATGGGGTTGCCGAGTTCGCGCACGATCTGCCGGGGAATGTCGTGGTCGGGCACCCGGATACCCACCGTTTTTTTGTTGGTGTTGAGCAGTTTAGGGACGTTGCCGCTGGCGTCGAGCAGGAACGTGAACGGCCCCGGCAACACCCGTTTCATGAGTTTAAATGCCTGATTGCTGACTTTGGCGTAATCGGTAATGTGGCTTAAATCGTAGCAGATAAACGAAAAATCATTCTTGGCGGGCTTGATTCCTTTGATGCGGGCCACGCGCTCCACGGCTCTGGCGTTGTGAATATCGCAGCCCATACCATAGACGGTGTCGGTGGGGTAGATAACAACGGCTCCGTTGCGGAGTGCCCGCACGACGTGTTCGATCCGGCGCGGGTCCGGGTTTTGAGGGTACAGTCTAATGAATTCGGCTGGCATGGCGGGCGTAGTTTGTGTGTGATTTGTGGCGGAAACTGTACCGATAAACCATAAACTCCTGAACCACTTAAACTGTGTTTGCTTTCACCGGCGGGTGGTATGGCTGGCGACGGCTGTATTTGAGATACTGCCGGTAGAGTTGGTTGACGGGTGGATGCAGTCGGCTCAGTTGAAGAACCAGACCCGTTAGCAGTCCCGGTCGCTCGATCCGGCTCAGCAACTGCCCGAACCGGAGGGCCAGCCCAAACTGCTCGGCGTAAAATGCTTTACGGACAAACGTACGGATGCGGGTGGCCAATGCCCGGCATTCGTCGGGTGTCCGGCAGCGGTCATAAGCTCTGTGGCACACGATCAGCGTTGACTCCAGCAGTGGGTTGTCGGGGTGCGTAATTTGGGTCGAGAGCGAATCAGGCAACTGTCGTTTGAGCGTCAGTACTTCGTCCAGATATGCGTAATGATACAGCCGCGCCGACCGCACCCAGAAATCGAAGTCCTCGTAGCTCAGCGTCTCGTCGTAGCCACCGAGTTCGTTCAGCACGTCCCGGCGCATCATCATGGTGGGCGTACAGATAAAATACGACTCCAGAACGGCCCGGAACACATCGCCCGAGGGCACGTTATTCACGGCACATCCGTTGGCATCGACGGGGTAATGAATACCCAGTTCGGTCCCCTGCTTGTCGATGTAAACCGCATTGGAAAATACAACCGCGCAGGGACCCGGCAGCCGCTCGAACAAATCGACTTGGCGGGCAACGCGGTCAGGCAGTAGCACGTCGTCGGCCGACAGGTCGATCACGTAGCGACCGCCTGCCAATGCCAGTCCCTGGTTGAAGGCCCGGTTGAGACCTGGATTAGTTGGATTTCTGAGGAAACGGATCGCTGGATTCTGCCGAACAAATTGGTCGATGCGTACGGTAGACTGGTCGGTGCTGCCGTTGTCGATCACAATCAGTTCCACGTTGGGGTAAGTCTGCATCACCACCGATTGCAGGGCTTCGGCAACATAGTCTTCGTGATTGTAGCAGGTGCAGATAACAGTTACCCAGGGTTTGATCCGGTTCAGGTACGGACCCATTGGAACCGGTCTGGATTGGCCAGTAACAGAGAGCATAAAGACTAATCGCAGAACAATGTACGGGGCAATTCGTTGGGAACCGGAACGTCGGTGACCGGCGTCATAAACATACGGTCCATCAGCACACTGGCAACGCGCTTTTTAGCAAGCGGGTAATCAAGGTTACGTAATTGAATCGAATGCTAAGTAATGATGGCACGGTTATTGATAAATTCTGAGATGTACTGGCTTGTCCGCCACAACAATAGTTAGCGGCTCCGTTACATTTATGGGTTAGATTTTGCAAATGCCACTTCAAGTCTTGGAGGTGGCATTTGTTGTTTTCTCGGCAACAACGGGATTTTTATCACCTTCGAGGTTGTAGAGCGATACGTTCATTTCAAAGCCCAGGATGAGCAGAAGGGCAATTAAATTGATCCAGATCATCAGGGCAATGAGCGTGCCGATGGAGCCGTACACTTTGTTGTACGAGCCGAAGTTGGAGACGTAATAAGAGAACGCAAAAGTCGTCAGTACGATCAGGACGGAGGCCGTGATGGAACCCGGTGTGACAAAGGTCCACTTCATGTTCACGTCCGGCCCAAAGCGGTAGATGATGGACACTGCTCCCACAAAAACGGCAAACACGATCAAATAACGGGCAATGGTCAGCAGATACACAAAGATGACATTGTTCAGAATGCCGAACCTGAGCAGATACTCGCTCACGATTCCCCCCACAATCAGGCCGATGATGGCCAGCACCAACGCAATCGCCAGCGTGAAGGTCAGACCAATGGCTACGCCACGAATCTTGAAAAACCCCCGCGTATCTTCTGATTCGTGCAATGAGTTAAAGGCGTTCATCAGCGCCACCAGCCCGCTCGTTGCCGAAAAAAGAGCCAGTAAGAAACCAAACGACAACACGCCCCCGCGTGGTCGGCTGATGATGTCGCGGATGGTGGTATCGACAGAACTGAATGTGTCGCCGGGCAAAACGCGCTGGAAAAAGCCCATGATCCGGTCGTCTAAGTTCTCGACCGGGATATATGGGATAAGCGTAAACAGAAAAATAACCGTTGGAAAAACTGCCAGAATCAGGCTGTAGGATACCGACGCGGCTCGTTCACTGGTGTCATTACCCGTGATTTTCTCGATCATCTTCCGAAGAAAATCGTACCACGTCACTTTGGATTTGAATGCGTAGTGATCTCTCAGCCAGACGCGTGCTCCCTGCAACGCACTCAGGCTCATCAGCTTGTCGAACATAAAATTCTATCAGTCAGTGAGTTGGTTGGTTGGTCAGTCGGTAAGTTGGTCAGTTGACCAGTGCAGGTCTCCGATCAACCCGCTAACTGACCAACTTACCGACTGTCTAACTTACTCTTGAAAGAAAGGTTTAGCCGCGTCGATCACGTCGGTTGGGGCTGCGCAAGGTCGGCCGGTGTCGGTCCGCACGAAGACCAGAGTCGTCTGCCCCGTGTTCAGCAGCAGGCCGTCCTGATTGAAAATCTCGTAGGCGAACAGAAACCGGGTTGTGGGTAGCTGCGGAATCGTGACCCGGATGGTCAGCAGGTCGTCGTACTTGGCGGGCCGGATAAAGCGCGAACTCAGGTCATAGACCGGCATCGAAATACCACGTTCCTCCAATTCTTTGTAATTCAGACCCAGGTGCCGCATCACTTCAACGCGCCCGATCTCGTAAAAACGGGCGTAGTTGCCGTAGTAGACAATACCCATCTGGTCGGTGTCGTAGTAGCGCACCCGTGTGCCGGTAACGTCGTGGATTATCATGGTTATTTCATGATTTTCATCCGCGTCAGTGCCTGCTGATACAGGCGGGCATTGGCTAAGTGTTCCGACAGGTTTCGGGAAAACGTGTGGTAGCCGTTGAAGCGGGCGTCGACCACAAAAAACAGGTAGTCGTGCTGCTCGGCGTTCAGCACGGCATCGATGGTGGCGGGAGCGGGGAGGTTGATCGGTCCGGGTGGTAAACCGGCGTAGCGATACGTGTTGTAAGGCGAATCAATGGCCAACTGTTTGTTGAGCAGCCGCCGGATACCGAAGTCGCGCAGGGCAAAGATCACCGTTGGGTCGGCTTCGAGTTTGATGCCCTGTTTCAGTCGGTTGAGATACACACCCGCCACGCGCGGCTGCTCGTCGCGCTTGTTGGTTTCGGCGGCCACAATGGAGGCCAACACCTGGGCTTGGGTTTGGGTCAGGCCAATGGCTTTGGCTTTAGCCTGGCGGTCGGGCGTCCAGAATCTTTTGTATTCGCTGCCCATGCGGTCGAGCAGGGCCTCGGGTTTGATGGTCCAGAAAAACTCGTAGGTGTCGGGCAGAAACAAACAGACGATGGTGGTGGTGTCGAAGCCATATTTTTGGCAAACTACCGGGTCGTTGAGCAGCGGGCCGAGGGCGGTGGGGCCAAACTCGAATTTGCTGCCGAGCCGCTGGATGAGGTCGCTTTTCTGCCGCATACTGTTGAACGTCACGGGCATGGCGTCCTGACTGCCACTGCGGAGCTTGACCAATACCGCCCGGTTGCCCATGCGGGGCGTGATTTCATAGCGGCCTTCTTTGACCCGTTCGGGATAGCTCATCAGCTTGGCCAAAAACCGGAACGACATCTCATCGTTGAGTACATCGTTTTTCTGGAGCGTGTCGATGACCGACTCGAAGGTGGCCCCGCGCGGAATCAGCAGCGCGAACGTTTTGTCGTTCTCCTGAGTCTGGAAATTCGGACTCCGGTAAATCTGCCAGAAGTAGAACGTGAAGGTGGTGAGCAGGATGGAGACGGTGAGGAACAAACCAATTTTAATGTTGCGCGACATAGTGGAAAGGAAATGTATAATGAGCAATGGAAAATGAATAATGAGTCGAAACCAACCGCATTGTACATTTTACGTTTTTCATTGACGGGTTTGCTGGTCCGCAAAATTACGTCAAAACCCGTTCCATGATAAGTTCGGCTGTCTTTTCGGTGAACGCGTCGTAATTTTGCGTTGAACAAACTCCACTTGTTTTGGTCGTTCGCTCTCCTTTCGCCCGTCGGGTTTCCGGCACTCCGGCGCTCTACACGCTCTCCTTCTGGTTGCTCAGTGCCAGCAACTTCCTGTTCTCGGCCAGCTTTTCGATGATGATTCCTGAACTGCCCGACTACCTCACGCAGTTGGGTGGCCGCGAGTATGTCGGGTTGATTATCGCCCTATTCACGCTCACGGCGGGGCTGTCGCGGCCGTTCAGCGGCAAGATAACGGATACCGTCGGGCGGGTGCCGGTCATGGCGTTTGGCTCGTTGGTGTGTTTTGTGTGCGGCTTTTTGTATCCGTATCTGCTCACGGTATGGGGGTTTCTGCTGCTGCGGCTCCTGCACGGCTTCTCCACCGGCACCAAGCCCACCGCCACCGCTGCCTACGTCGCCGACATCGTGCCCGCTAACCGACGGGGCGAGGCAATGGGAACGCTGGGACTGTTTACGGCGATGGGCATGTCGCTCGGCCCGGCCATTGGCAGTTGGTTAGCCCGCGATTATTCCATGAACGTCATGTTCTGGACGTCGTCGGCGTTTGCGCTGCTGTCCATCGGTATCCTGCTCCGAATGCCCGAAACGCTGGCCCACACGCAACCCTTTCGGTTTGGCCTGCTGCGGCTGACCAAGAACGAAATCTTCGACCGTCAGGCGTTGCCCCCGTTCATCGTGCTGCTGTTGCAGTCGTTCGGCTACGGCGTGGTGCTGACGCTGATTTCGACCCTGAGTACTTCGCTTGGTATCACTAACAAAGGCTTATTTTTCACTGTCTACACCGTCGCGTCATTGGTGGTGCGGTTAGTTTTCAGCCGCACGTCGGACCGTTACGGGCGGGTACCGGTATTAGCCGTGTCGACGACGTTGCTGGCCGTATCGATGGCCCTGTTGATTGTGGCTCAAACCCCGGTCGTGTTCTGGGCGGCTGCCGTGTTGTATGGGTTCTCCAGCGGTATGAACTCCCCGACGGTGCAGGCCTGGACGGCTGACTTAGCCAACGAAGCCACGCGTGGCCGGGCAATGGCGACGATGTACATTGCCCTCGAAGCGGGCATTGGTCTGGGTGCACTGGGGTCGGGGTGGCTGCTGAACCATGTAGTTGGGCAGGCGGGCCTGACGGCTTCGTTCGGGCTATCGGCGGGGCTGGCTCTGGTGGCAACGGGCTATCTGGGCTGGCTCTGGCATCGGGACCGTCAGTCAGCACGACACGTCAGCGAAGCCGATCAGATGGTGATAGTCGATGATAAACCGTAATACATGAACGACATCGAACCCGGCATCCGGCCGTTGGTCGACGCCCTGAACGCAATGGGTATCGTCAGCACGTTTTCGAGTTGCGAGGGCCATTTCGATCCCGACCAGCAAACCCTCGTCGACCGTAACGTGGCTTATGTACGCTTCGTACCCGCAACCGACATCCCGGTGGAGCAGGTCGAGATCACACTGGGTAGCTGGTTAGTGGCGTACAAAAAAAAGCACGGACTACTGCCCGTGCGTGTTATCGGCTACAAACTATTCACGCCCATTGACGACGATATCGATGTTACGTTCGTGATTGAACTGCGTCCGTTCAACCGATTTGACCTGCCCAGCCGGAAGCGGACCGACATGGATCGGGCGGTGGCTCAGGTGGTGATGTTACTTAATTTGTTTATATCTTCACGGTATGATGACGATACAACTTCACATCTTCGATGAATATCCCTGATGAGTTGGCAGCTACGCTGACACGCCTTGTTCCCGATGCGGAATCATTTGCTCTGGAGGCTTTACAGGTCAGGTTGAAAGAGATCGAATCAGAGGAGCGGTTAGCAGAAGAATACAGCTTTGCCGCAACCGAAAACGAGTCAATAACACGCGATTTCAGTACTGTTGACGCTGAACACTGGGATGATTATTAAACGGGGAGAGGTGTGGCTGGCAGCTTTAGACCCAACAGTGGGCGGTGAGATTCAAAAAACACGACCTGTTGTAGTCGTGTCCAATGATGTTAGCAACGCCCATAACAGTGTCGTGTCAATTGTTCCGTTAACGTCCAATGTCAGTCGAGTCCTGTCCTTCGACGTTTACATTCCCATCGGTGTAGGTGGGGTTACCAAAGACTCAAAAGCGAAAGCTGATCAGATTCGCACGATAGACAAAAGCCGCTTGATAAAGCAGTATGGGGCTTTGCCGAATGACTACGTGCAGCAACTCAATAAAGCCCTTAAACCGCATCTCGGTCTGACTTGAAAGTGATCGCAGGTACGCGATGCGCACCTGTCGGCCATACCTACAATATAAACTGACTCAAATCCCGATTTTTGACCAATCCGTCTAACTTCTTATTTACCAACTCCTTCGTTATCACAACCTGCGCGTTGGCTCCGATCTCGTCGGGAATGTCGAACATAAAGTCGTTCATCAGGTGACTCAGCACCGTTTGCAGCCGTCGGGCACCGATGTTTTCTACCTCGCCGTTGACCTCGAAGGCAATCCGGGCCAGTTCGCGCAGGGCATCGTCCTCAAAGGTCAGGCCAACGGATTCGGCTTCCAGCATCGCTACGTACTGCTTGGTAAGCGCGTTTTTCGGCTCTTTCAGAATGTGGTAAAAATCATCCTCCGACAGACTCTGTAATTCGACCCGGATTGGAAAACGCCCCTGCAATTCGGGGATCAGATCGCTCGGTTTGGCCACGTGAAAAGCCCCGGCTGCGATGAACAGAATATGGTCGGTGTGGATAACGCCGTATTTGGTGTTCACCGCGCTGCCCTCCACAATCGGGAGCAGGTCACGTTGCACCCCTTCGCGGCTCACATCCGGTCCGCCCCCGCCGTTGCCCGACCGGGCCGAAGCTACCTTGTCTATTTCGTCGATGAAGATGATCCCGGCGTCTTCGGCTTTGCGGATGGCTTCCTCCTTCACCTCGTCCATGTCGATGAGTTTGGCTGCTTCCTCTTCGAGCAGAATCGTGCGGGCTTCGGCAATGGTGACTTTACGCTTTTTGCCTTTCTTGGGCATCATCCCGCCAATCATCTCCTGAATATTCATCATCGACATATCATCGACAGCCCCGCCCATGATGCCGATGTTGGGCGTTTGACTCTGCTGCACGTCGATGTCGATTTTGCGGTCGTCCATTTCGCCGGAGCGGATTTTGTCGCGGAACCGTTCGCGGGTGCGTTCGTTGAGTTCGGTGTCAGGATCTGGTCTGGCGTTTTCATCGAATCCTAATGCAGGCTGTCCGTTGGTGGCCTTGATGGGTGGGATGAGAATGTCGAGAATGGCGTCTTCCACGAGCTGCTGCGCCCGCACCTGTACGGCTTCTTTTTTGGCCGCCCGCACCATGTTGACCGACTGCTCGACCAGATCGCGCACCATGCTTTCCACGTCGCGGCCCACGTAGCCGACTTCGGTAAACTTGGAGGCTTCAACTTTAATAAACGGCGCATCGGCGATTTTGGCCAGCCGCCGGGCAATTTCCGTTTTGCCGACGCCCGTGGCTCCAATCATCAGGATGTTATTGGGCGTTATCTCGCGCTGCATGTCGGCGGGGCTGTTCATGCGACGCCAGCGGTTGCGGAGGGCGATGGCCACGTTGCGTTTGGCGTCGTGCTGCCCAATGATATACTGGTCCAGTTCGGCAACGATCTGCCGGGGGGTAAGGTCTTTGAGTAATTGGGTCATTGAACGGCGAAGGCTGCGTTAGTGGCCTTTTTTGGTAAAGAAACACGGGAAACGGGAAAATGTGCGATGGGGCGGGGAGAAGTTTCAGGCATTACCTCACTTTAGCCTCGATAATCAACTCCGCCAATTCGCGGAAGCAGCCTTGCCCGCCGTTCGTTTCGCAGCAATAGTCGACCACGGCTCTGTTCTCACGCGTGGCATCGGCGGGGCAGGCCGACAGGCCCACCGCCTGCAAAATAGCTAAGTCATTCACATCGTCGCCGATGAACGCCACCTCCGACGCATCCAATCCCAACCGGCTCAGAATTCCCGCCAGCAGCGACAGTTTATCCCCCACGCCGAGGTACAGTTCGGTGATTTTCAGCTTGGCGGCCCGCGTCACGACCGAGGGGGACGTTTCGCCCGTGACGATGCCCGTTTCAACGCCCGCCAATTCGCGCAGCCGCACCACGCCCATGCCGTCGCGGATGTTGAATCGCTTGAGTACCTCGCCCGATTCGCCGTAGTAAACGCCCCCGTCGGTCAGGACGCCGTCGCAGTCGGTGAGCACAAGTTTGATGCGGGCGGCTTTGTTTTGAAGAGCTGACGTCATAGTTAGGTGCCTGGGTGTGTTAGTTTATTAGTGTTCGAGTTTGTACGTACTTGGGTCTGTTACTCATCGTTGTCACTGTCGAAAAGCTACTTCTTTAAAATCAAAATAGCGCGGTTGTCCATTCTCGGTAATCGTTAACCGCCCCAGCGGATCAACGTCGATGATTTGGCCCCGAAACGTGTGCCCCCCGCTTTCAAACGTGTGCATCTCCCGGTAGCGATACAGCCGGGCGAGGTAGTCGGCCCTTAGCCCGTCGCGCTGCCCCGAACGCAGTTGCAGATACCGCCCTTCGATGCGTTCGCAGCAGGACCGGAGCAGTCCCGGCAGGTCATAGCCGTTCGTCAGGGGAGCTTGTTGCTGCATCGACGTGGCGGCTGGATACGTAAATTCAGTTTGGTTCACGTTCAATCCCACGCCAATTATTGACCACGCGATGACGTGGCCGTGCAGCGTGTTCTCGATCAGGATGCCCCCTGTTTTTTGGTCACCGACGTACATATCGTTGGGCCATTTGATGCGGGTAGTACTCATCAAGGGTTGGAGAACATCGGTAATGCCGAGTGAGACAGCCATGTTGAGCCAGAACTGGTCGGCAGCCCGCAGAAATGTCGGCTTCAGAATAAGCGAGAACGTCAGGTTTTGACCGGTTTGGGCTTGCCAGACGTTGCCCCGCTGTCCTCGCCCGGCGGTTTGGTGGTCTGTTACGACAAGCGTACCCTCGGCGGGGTCGCGTCGGGCGATCAGATCAGCCGCTTCGTCGTTAGTTGACTGACAACTTGGCAGGTAGTTGATTATTTGCCCGGCAAAAAGAGTTTTGGGATAGATTTTGTGCAAAAGATTGTATAGTTTAGTAGAAGGAAGTCGATGAATGGTGCTGCCGACGGTTCACGTTGGTAAGGCAAAGTACCCGCTGATTGACCCATCGCGCCACGTTAAAACAAACGCATGAGAATCAACAAAAATAGTGAATTCACCGCCGAGCAGATCCGTGATTTTGTGGTTCGGGGAATGCAGGAGAAAAAAGCGCAGGACATTGTCGTCATGGACCTGCGCCGTGTTAAAAATGCCATCTGTGATTTTTTTGTCCTGTGCTCGGGTAACTCCGACACGCAGATCGACGCCATCTCGACTTCAATCGAAGAAGAGGTCTACAAAGTCAGTCGGCAAGACCCGTGGCACCGGGAAGGCAAAACGAATCGGGAATGGATTCTGCTCGACTACGTAGATGTTGTCGCCCATGTTTTCAAGAAGGATCGCCGATCGTTTTACGACCTCGAACAACTGTGGGGCGATGCCGACATTCAGCATGTAGGAGAGGGTGCGCTGGTGTCTGTCAATTAACACAAGAAAAAGGTCATTTTGTGCCGCCTGTCGCTCTGAATGACCGTTTATCCGAACCGTTTTGCGGTAGAAACATTAGTTTGTGAAACCGTGTTACCCCTTCAAATCTGTTGTACAACCTGAGGAAATGCCAGATAACAATAATAGAAATCCGTTGACACCCCGAGGTGGTTCGCGCAAGCCAAACTTTCAGGGATGGATCGTTGCCCTGCTGATTGCCGCCATTCTCGGTATCACATTCTTCAACAAATCTTCGGCTACCCGCGACACCACGCAGAAGCGTTTCGAGCGGATGATGAAAGACCGCGAAGTGGCCGAAGTCGTCGTTGTCAATGATCGGGTTGCTGAGATAACACTTACTCAGCAAGCCGCTCAGAGTCCCAAGTACCGCACTCTTTTTGCCGACAAGCCGTACTTTGGCACCGGTCGGGGTCCCCACTACCAATTCAACATTGCGTCTCCCGACTCATTCAAGAAGGATCTCGACACTATCCAGCAGGGTGTGCCGGATAATGAGAAAATCGAGTACCGGTTCGAGCAGCGCAGCGATTTTGGCAGTATCATCAGTACGTGGGGTTTCCTGATCGTCATGCTGTTAGCCATGTATTTTCTGCTTGGCCGGATGTCGGGCGCGGGTGGTCCGGGTGGTCAGATATTCAACATCGGCAAGTCGAAGGCAGCCCTGTTCGATGCCGACAGTAAAGTGAAAATTACGTTCAACGACGTGGCTGGTTTAGACGAAGCCAAAGAGGAAATCAAGGAGATTGTCGATTACCTGAAAAACCCGACCAAGTTCACCAAATTGGGAGCCAAAATTCCCAAAGGTGCGCTGCTGATCGGTCCTCCGGGAACGGGTAAAACGCTGCTGGCGAAGGCTGTAGCGGGTGAAGCTGCTGTCCCGTTCTTCTCCCTGTCGGGTTCCGATTTTGTGGAGATGTTCGTTGGGGTGGGTGCGGCACGGGTGCGTGACCTGTTCAAGCAGGCTAAGGAAAAGGCACCCTGCATCATTTTTATTGATGAGATAGACGCCGTGGGGCGTTCGCGCGGACGCGGTTCAATGCCTGGTGCCAACGATGAGCGCGAGAACACACTGAACTCGCTGTTAGTGGAGATGGACGGCTTTGCGACCGACTCCGGTATCATCATTCTGGCGGCAACCAACCGTCCTGACGTGCTGGACCCGGCCCTGCAACGCCCCGGCCGTTTCGACCGGCAGATCAGCATCGACAAGCCGGACGTGATCGGGCGGGAAGCCATCTTTAAAGTTCACCTGAAGCCGATCAAACTGTCGGACGACGTGGACCCCAAGCAGTTGGCCGCTCAGACGCCGGGTTTTGCCGGTGCCGAGATCGCCAACGTCTGCAACGAAGCGGCTCTGATTGCCGCCCGCAGCGACAAAGAGTCCGTCGACATGAAGGATTTCCAGGACGCAATGGACCGCGTGATTGGTGGATTGGAGAAGAAGAATAAACTCATTTCGCCGGAAGAGAAAGAGATTGTAGCTTACCACGAAGCTGGTCACGCCGTGGCAGGCTGGTTTTTGGAGTTTGCCGATCCGCTCGTGAAAGTGTCGATTGTGCCGCGTGGGGTAGCCGCTCTGGGCTATGCGCAGTACCTGCCGCGTGAGCAGTATCTCTACCGTACCGAGCAACTCATGGACGAGATGTGCATGGCATTGGGTGGCCGGGCTGCTGAAGACATCATATTCGGTAAAGTATCGACCGGTGCGCTGAGCGATCTGGAGCGCATCACCAAGTTAGCCTACAGCATGGTCACGGTGTATGGCATGAACGACGTTATCGGCAACGTGTCGTTCTACGACTCGAAGCAGTCGGACTACAACTTCAATAAGCCGTATTCGGAAGAAACGGCGAAGAAGATCGACCAGGAGGTTCGCAAGATCGTTGATATTGCTTACGTCCGTACAAAAGGTATGCTGACCGAACACCGCGATGCCGTGGAGATTTTAGCGAAGGAACTGCTCTCGAAAGAGATTTTGTACCAGAACGATCTGGTACGGTTGATTGGGAAGCGTCCGTTTGAGCGGGAGACCGTTTACCAGGCGTACAAGAACAGCGAAGAGGTCAAAGAGGAAATTGGTAAGGAATCAAAACCCGCCGAGATCGAACCGTCGATTCCGCTGTAACGAGCAGACGAACCCGCAACGAAAAAGGAGACTCCTGAATGGGGGTCTCCTTTTTGTTTTCGCGCGTTTCCAAACGACCGGGACCGGCTATTTCTTGCCCAGTTCAATTACCTGCATGTCCATTATTCGGCCTGCATCGAGCGAAAAGCGAATAGCTGTCCGCATTGTATGAAAGCCCGTTTTTCCGGCCGCGCCGGGGTTGATGAACAGCATATTGCGCAAGGCCGGGTCACGCACGACTTTCAGGATGTGAGAATGGCCACAGACGAAGATGCCGGGCGGATTGAGCTGAAGGTTTGACCGGACAGCCGGATTGTACTTCGGGGGCGTACCGCCAATGTGCGTCATCCAGATGTCCAGACCTTCGAGCGTGAATCGTTGATGACCGGGCAGATCGCTGCTCTCCCGGTCGATGTTGCCGCTCACAATTCGTAACGGTCGAAACGCTTTCAGTTGATCCATAACGGACGGATCGCCCACGTCGCCTGCGTGCCAGATTTCGTCGCAGCCGTCGCAGTGCGTGAAAATCCGGGGGTCCAGATACGAATGTGTGTCGGAAAGGAGGCCAATTCGAGTCATGAGAGGTAAACGCAGAGGAAGGGGAGAAAGGCGTGGAGTTAACAGAGAAAATTTTACTTATCCTCCGTTAACTCCGCGCCTTTCTCCCCTTCCTCTGCGTTTAAACATTTACGGTTCCCAGAATCTTCTCTTTCATGGTGGAGCGGATGAGTTTCTTGTCGATTTTGCCGACGCTCGTTTTCGGAATCTCCGGTACGAAAATAATCCGGTCGGG
>JAYTAC010000772.1:0-6468 GCA_043737755.1 Spirosoma sp. | reverse complement strand
TGCTGAGTTACGCCGTTTTTACCTGGTGCTACGACGAACTCAATAATATTTACGAGAAGTCGCAGTTCACGCTCGACATCACGCTGAACATTCGGTTCTCCCCCCTGAAATTGGTGTGCCTGCTGGTGTTCATCGCCATTGCGTTCATCTATTTCCTGCTGACGCACCTGCTGGCAAGCCTGTTTCTGCGCTACAACCGGGCTGGCGACACGGGTCGTGGGTTGTTGCTGATTGTGCTGGGGTCGGGCGTTGCCGCCCTGCTCCTTTTTGTGTTTGGTCAGCCGCTGGAGCCTATTTTGTTAGTAAACGGATTGTATTTTCTGCTGATCTACATCAGCCGGTTTCCGAGAACGCTGTATACCTTCCGCTACAAAACATCGATCTACCTGTTTTTGGCAGCTTTCGTTTTCGCCGTTACAACGGCCTATGTCGTCTACAAGCAGGAGATCAGGAAGCAGTTGGTCTACGAGCGTGAATTTGGCGAGCAGCTCTTAGCCGAGAACGACGAGTTTGGGGAGTTTCTGATGAGCAAAGCCCTTGAATCGATCAGGAATGACATCGGTATCGTTCGTGCCCTGCAAACCGATACGCTGCTGCTGCGGGAGCGGATTCAGCAGCGGGTCAAGACGCTGCACTTAGACCGTTACATCGACAAGTACGACATCGACGTGTCTTCGTTCCGGTCCAACGGCCGCCCGCTCGACCTGAGTTCGAATGCCACGACGCTGGGTAGTCTGAATCTGCGCTACCGTCGGCCGGGCTTCCAAACCAAGTATCCGGGGGTGTATTTCATCGATGAGGCCGGGAAACAGTCGGCCAAGCAGTACGTTTGTTTTATTACTATTCGGCCCCCGGCCCCCCGTCGCGACACGATTGGGTACGTTGTGCTCGACCTGCGGCTGCGCAATGAGCGGTCCACGAGCGTTTACCCCGAACTGTTAATCGACACCAAGTTCAGCCAGAATCCCAACGCTCGGGAGTATAGCTACGCCGTTTTCGGCAGTCAGCGCCCCGGTGGTCCGTCGGCAGCGAGTTCCGATAGTTTGAGCAAATCGGCGCACCGGCTGCTGTATAGCACGGGGAGTTACAACTATGAGCGCAAAATGCCCGCGTCGTTGCTGGCCGATGCCACGCTGTTCGGCAACGGACTGTCGGCCTACGGCTTTCAGCACGTAGCCCGGCGGGGCCACGACGGGCGCATCGTGGTGGTGTCGTCGGCGGAGTACCCGTTTCGAAGCATTTTTTCCAATTTTTCGTTTCTATACCTGCTGCTGGTGCTGACGGTGATTTTGGTCATCATTGCCTACGCCGTCAACTACGGTTTCTCGCGATTCAGCGTCAACTATTCGACCCGCATTCAGATTCTGCTGAACGGGGCGTTTTTCCTGCCGCTGCTGCTGGTAATCGTCATCATTTTGAGCGTGATCAGTTCGAATTACACCACGAACCAGGAAAATGCGTACATCGGCAACACCCGCAACATTGCCGCCAATTTCCTGACGTATTTAGACGAGCACATCCAGGCCAAAAAGCGCAGCAAGGCTTCAATGGAAGAGGAACTGAGCAAAATCGCCCGCGATGCCGACATCGACATCAACCTCTTCGATGCGCAGGGGCAGTTCTACACCTCCACGCGCCCGCTGATGTACGAGAGCGGCCACCTGTCCAAGCGCATCAATCCGGAGGCTTACATCCGAATTATCGAAGAAAAGGAAAATCAGATTCTGCTCAACGAGTCGCTGGGCAGCAAGCAATACCGAACGGCCTACGCGGGCATTAAGTCGTATGACGGTCGGTTGCTGGGTATTCTCAGCATCCCGTATTTCCACGCCCGCCCCGAACTGGACCGGCAGATCATTGACGTGATTGCCTCGGCACTGAGCATTTTCACGGGGCTGTTCCTGTTTTTTCTGATCCTGTCCTACTTCGCGTCGAACATTCTGACGAAACCGTTGCGGCTGCTGACCCAGAAAATCAGAAAAACAAACCTCAACCGCCCCAACGACCCGCTGCCCTGGCGTTCCGACGATGAGATCGGGCTGCTGATTCGGGAATACAACCGGATGCTGGTTAACCTCGAGGAAAGCAAGCAGGCACTCGCTCTGAACGAAAAACAATCGGCCTGGCGCGAGATGGCCAAGCAGGTGGCGCACGAAATCAAAAATCCGCTGACCCCCATGAAACTCACGCTGCAACACCTTCAGCGAACGTTTCCTAACACCAACGGGTCGGGTGGGGGCAACGAGGTAGCCCGCAACCGGGTCATTCAGCGGACGTTCGACTCGCTGCTCGATCAGATTGATAACCTGAGCGACATTGCCACGTCGTTTTCTGAATTTGCCAAGATGCCACTGCCCCAAAACGAAGTATTTGAGGTGACGGAAGTACTCAACAAAGCTGCCGACCTGTATGCCGACGACAGCCGCATTGACCTCCGGCGGCAGATTGCGGCCGGGCCGGTGATGGTTATCGGCGACCGGCAACTGATGGGCCGCATCCTGACCAACCTAATTATCAACGGCATTCAGTCGGTGCCGCCCGACCGTAAACCGTCGATCAGTCTTGAACTGTACACCCGCGACGACGAAGTGCAGATTGAGATTCACGACAACGGCGCGGGTATTCCCGAGTCCATCTGGACGAAAGTGTTTTTGCCCAACTTCAGCACCAAGCGGGGCGGGTCGGGACTTGGTCTGGCCATTGCCAAGCGGGGTGTCGAGCACGCCGGGGGCAGCATCTGGTTTGAGACGACCGAAGGCGTGGGCACGTCGTTTTTCCTGTCGCTGTTGAGTGTGCCGGTGCCGGTGGCCGCCAAGCCGGTAACGTACTGAAGATCCGCCGGGTCTGCCAAAAACAAATCAGCCGGTCGGGAATCCCGACCGGCTGCATTATTTAGCTCAAACATCACTCGAAAAGCGGCATGGCAACAAACCCGGCCGGGGTTTCCCGGTGGGGTTCGTCGTCGATGGTTACGTGTTTCCAGTTCTCGCCCGACCGGATGCGGTTTAGCTGGGTGTGCGTGATGCCAAATTGCCGGGCAATCATTTTAAGGCGGTTTTTGTCGTTACGCAGCAGTTTTTTAATGATCTTTACCTTGCACTCGGTCAGCTTATAATTGCGGGTTCGCTGGGCAACGGGCCGGTTCAACAGGTTTGGGTTGTTCCGGTTGTGTTCAACCATTTCCTCTCTGGTAGTCCATTGCAGGTTGGTATGCACGTTGTTCTGCTTGTCGTAGTCGGCGTGGATTACGAATGTCTGATCGGGTCTTCCGCGTTCGATGAAGCACTCGGCCACTAATTTGTGAACGTACCGGTTGAGCGTTTTTCCGCCCGACCGGATATTGAGCGACCGGTACCCCTGGATGACGGACCCTTTTATCAGCCTGCCTTCGGTGCTGGTAGTTGTGTAGCCCTGATTGGTCACGACCGACGATTGATGACTGCGTAGCCGACCGTAGCTGGAAACATCGTAGCGGGGAGGGTTTTCAACCCCGTCGAACACGATGGATGCCCATCTCTCCTGCCAAAAGCTCTGGTTCTTTTTGTCCGTCATGGTTCAAAGCTGCTATGTGCTCAACTGATTTGTAGAAATGTGCGCCAAGCGGGGTGAGTGTTTGTTTAACTATTGCTCAACAAATGTAAAACAAAATAGTTGAGCTGCTTCGTGTAAAAATCTGAATTAATCAAGAACAGGCACTTATACCTCTGACTAACTGCTTTTTACGTAATCAGGCAGGTTATTTGTGGTTAATCGGTCGTAGACGTTTTATTGCTAAAAGGCTAAACACGAACCTTGGGCCACGCCGAAACTGCTGCGTTACCTGCTTCGTTACTACGGCTGATTACCCTGCAACAGGGTTGCCCGACATAAACAGTATTTGTATGAACCCTGATCCTGCTCAGCCCGGAAAGACATTGGTGATTGGTGCCACCGAAAATCCCCAACGCTACGCCAATCGGGCGGCACAGTCGCTGCTGCAACATGGTCATGAAATCGAACTGCTGGGATTGCGGGCCGGGAGCATCGGCAGCCACCCGATCAAAACCGGACAATCCGACCTGACGGGCGTGGACACAGTGACGATATACGTTGGCCCGCGCAATCAGCCCCCACTCTATGAGTATATTCGGCGACTGAAGCCCCGGCGTGTTATCTTTAACCCCGGTGCCGAGAACCCCGATTTCGCCCGACAGCTACGGAGTGACGGTATCGAATCCGTCGATGCCTGTACGCTCGTGATGCTCTCGGTGGGAACGTACTGATCCCTGACTCCTGTAGCCTGCTTGCTCCGTTTATGGATTACCCGTTCGTTTTTCTGGCCTGCCTGTTCGCCGTGGGCTTTGTATATGCATCCGTCGGGCATGGCGGGGCGAGTGGCTATTTGGCCACGATGGCCCTGTTCGGGGTGGCACCGGTGCTGCTGAAGCCATCGGCCCTGCTGCTGAATCTGTTCGTGTCCACGGTTTCGTTCTGGCAGTTTTACCGGGCGGGTTACTTTCGGTGGGAAAAATTCTGGCCATTTGCCGTGGCGAGTGTGCCCTTAGCGTTTGTGGGGGCCAACATTCCGTTGAGTGATACCCTCTACCGGCAATTGCTGGCGGGGTGCCTGCTGCTGGTAATCGTCCGGTTGGTGTGGACGGTGCGGGGCCGGGAGGAGGAGCCGAAGCCTGTTCCGCTGGGGGCGGGGGTACTCACGGGGGGCGTCATCGGGCTATTGTCCGGGATGATTGGCATCGGCGGGGGCATCATCCTGAGTCCGCTGATGCTGCTGTTCCGCTGGGCGCGGTTAAAGGAAGTAGCCGCAACGTCGGCCCTGTTCATCTTCGTCAATTCGCTGTCGGGCCTGTTCGGACTGCTTAGCAAAGGTTACTCACCCGATCCGTCGCTCTACGGCTGGATCGGCGCGGCTTTCGCGGGCGGGCTGCTGGGCGGGTATCTGGGGAGTCACCGCTTTGCCGTGCCGACGCTGCGGTATCTATTAGCGGTGGGAGTGGGAGTGGCCTGCGTGAAACTGGTGCTTACGTAAACAGCCCGTCGACGGCTATTCGCAGTCCGCTCAGCACCGATGATTCAACTTCACCTCGCCCGGTTGCGAACGAGGTCAGCTCATACCCCGATTCCTGGCGTTGGTAGACCTCGATGCTGCGGTTGTTGATGTCTACAATCCAGTATTCGAATACGTTCATCCGCTCATACAGCCTGAATTTCTTGCCCCGGTCGGTCCTGATCGAACTCGGCGAGATAATTTCGACCACCAGATCGGGCACCCCGAAAATACCGTCTTCACGAATGATTTCCTGTTTGGCCGCCGTGACGAACGTCAGGTCGGGCTAAACATCGTCGAAGTCGTCCAGCACAACACCAAACGGCGCAAAAAGCACTTGACCGAGTTGATTGGCTTTGACATGACCGCCGATTATCAGATGCAATTCGGCTAAAATACGCTGGTGCGATGCGGTGGGATAGTTACGGGGCACAACTTCTCCATCGATAAGTTCAAAAATAAATTCCCTGAGTTCGTGCTCCTCAAATTCCATCTCCCGGAACGCCTGATATGTAATTGGTCGGGTGATTGTCTGCATGATTGTCTGCATGATTGTCAGCGGCTTGTGGCTGGTAAAGATACGATTTTGTACCGGCTCGGTCCGACGATTCGGCTTTAGCTGCCGCGAAACACGTTGAACGGCAGCTAAAGCCGAATCGTCGGACCGAGCCGGTACAATCAAACGAACATCTCCTTGTGAAACACCACGCCCAGACCGCGCAGGGTAATTTTACCGGTGGCCGGGTCTACGACGGTGCAGCCAATCTCGGCTGTATGCCGCCGTGTGTCGATGCTTTTGCACTCGAAGCGGGCTTCGTAATTCGTGTCGGGGTACATGGGCCGGACGAACTCTAAAAGCTGCGACAGGTGGACGCCCCCCGTGCCGCCGAAATTATAACCAAACACCCGCGCAAACACGCTTGCGCTCAGCATCCCGTGCATAATCGGGCGTTTGAACAGCGTTGTGGCCGCGTAATCGGCATCGAGGTGAAGCGGATTATCGTCGCCGGTCAGTTCGGCAAACGTGCGGACGTTATCCTGCGAAAAATGATACTGGTACGTAAACGTGTCGCCGACTTGCATAGAGCGAAAGAGTGACTGAGTGAATGAGCGAAAGTACTGATTCACTCAGTCACTCAGTCACTCTTTCGCTAAGTTTACCAGCGAATCAGCGCCGATGCCCAAGTGAAGCCGCTGCCGAAAGCCGCTAAACACAGCAGGTGCCCATCGTGAACTTTCCCGGCTTCCCACAGTTCACTGAGCGCAATCGGTATCGAGGCCGAGGTTGTGTTACCGTAGTGCCGGATGTTGTTCCAAAGTTTGTGGTCGGGGATGTTCATTTTGCGCTGTACGTAGTCCAGAATACGACCGTTGGCCTGGTGCAGCACGAACAGGTCAATACTATCGAGCGTCAGGTTATTGGC
>JAYTAC010000771.1:0-2638 GCA_043737755.1 Spirosoma sp. | reverse complement strand
AGCCGATCACGGTACCGATTTTGCTGATGGGTTACATCAATCCGGTGCTTCAGTACGGGGTCGAGAATTTCTGCCGGATGTGCCGCGAGGTGGGTGTTGACGGGGTTATCCTGCCCGATCTGCCGCTGGATTTGTTCTTAGCTGAGTACGCGCAAATCTTCCGCAAGTATGGCATCTTAAACGTCAATCTTATCACACCCCAAACCACCGACGAACGCATCCGGCTCATCGACGCCGAGTCCGATGGGTTTATCTACATGGTATCGTCGTCAAGTATTACGGGTTCGGTCACGGGCATCAGCGACCCGATGCGGGCGTACTTCGAGCGTATTCAGGCTATGAACCTGCGCAACCCACGATTGATTGGTTTTGGCATCAATAACCACGAGACGTTCGATGCGGCCTGTGCCAATGCCAACGGAGCCATCGTCGGCAGCGCGTTCATCCGGCACGTAGACGACCACGGCACCTCGCCCGAGAGCATTCAAACGTTCGTAGAAACGATTCGGAACTAACGATACGTTTCCTGCGCTTGTGAAAAGGCAATATGCACGGAAGCGTATTGCCTTTTTTCGTAACTGATAATCAATGGAGAACCCCATCGTACTCTACCAATCCGAAGACGGAAGCACCAACTTAACCGTCAAACTTCAGGATGATTCGGCCTGGCTCACGCAAGTTCAGATAGCAGACCTGTTTCAGCGGGACAAGTCCGTTATTTCGCGTCACTTGAGAAATGTGTTCGTCGAAGGCGAATTGGACTACGATTCAGTTGTTGCAAAAAATGCAACGACTGCCACTGACGGAAAAACGTATCAGGTTGAGTACTTCAATCTCGACGTCATCATCTCTATTGGCTACCGGGTCAAATCGAAGCGGGGAACTCAGTTCCGCATCTGGGCGAATAAGGTGTTGAAAGACCACATCGTCAAGGGCTACACCCTGAACGAGCAGCGGCTGCGTCAGCAGCAGGAGCAGTTGGTTCAGATTCAGCAGACGCTGTTGCTATTCCAACAAACGGCGAATGACGACGAGTTGAAGCTGGGAGAAGCGAAAGGACTGTTGGCCCTGATTACCGATTATGCCAAATCGTTTTCGTTGCTCAACCAATTTGACGTTGATGAAGTACCGTCCGATGGACTAAACGGGTTGATCACGTACGAGATCGATTACACCGAAGCCGTGTTGGCCATCCGGCGGTTGAAGCAGACGTTGATCGACAAAAAAGAAGCGTCTGAGATGTTCGGCAAAGAACGGTCCGACGGTTTTCAGGGCATCCTGGGGACCATTGTGCAAACGTTTGACGGTCAGTACCTGTACTCAACTATCGAAGAGCAGGCCGCTAATCTGCTCTACCTCATTATCAAAAATCATCCGTTCAGCGATGGTAACAAACGGATTGGCTCGTTTATGTTTGTGTGGTTTCTGGAGAAAAACAAACACCACCTCAGTCGCAGCGGTGTGTTAAAAATAAATGATAACGCCCTCGTTGCACTGGCATTGCTGGTTGCACAAAGCGATCCGGCAACCAAAGAACTGATGATTCAACTCATCATGAATCTGATTAAAACCGATTAAATACGTGTCTGATATTGATTTTAGTAAATCGCCCGACGGGCTGATCCCGGTCGTAATTCAGGATACCGAGACGGGTAAAGTCCTGATGCTGGGCTATATGGACCATGCGGCTTATGACAAAACCGTGGCCGAAAACATCGTAACGTTCTTTAGCCGAAGTAAACAACGACTCTGGACCAAGGGCGAAACGTCCGGCAATTTCCTGCACGTCCGCGAACTGCTGGTCGACTGCGACGGCGATGCGCTACTCATAAAAGCCACCCCCGACGGCCCCACCTGCCATACCGGAGCCGATACATGCTTCGATGAAGTAAACCAGGGACGCGGCCAATTTCTGAACTATCTGCAAAGTATCATCCACGACCGAAAGGTGAATCCGTCGGATACGTCCTACACCGCAACGCTGTTTGAACGGGGTATCAACAAGATTGCGCAGAAGGTAGGCGAGGAAGCCGTTGAACTGGTGATTGAAGCAAAAGACGACAACGACGACCTGTTCCGGGGCGAAGCGGCCGACCTACTGTTCCACTTTTTAGTGCTGTTAGAGCAGAAAAATATGGACTTGGACGACATCATTGCCGTGTTGCAAAGTCGCCACGCGAAGTGAGTTAATTGAACAAAGCGGGTTGGCTGTTGTTGGTGATTCTGAAGTTTACCAATTCACTAATCACTATTCGACATGGGTCTAATCATTCGTATCCTCATCAGCGCGGTGGCCGTTTACGTCGCCAGTTTGTTCATCCCCGGCATTTCCGTTTCCGGCGGGGCGGGTACGTACCTCATCGTGGCCGTTGTGCTGGGTTTGCTCAATGCCTTCGTCAAACCCATTCTGACAATCCTGACCATCCCCATCACGGTAATCACGCTGGGCTTGTTTCTGCTGGTAATCAACGTGCTGATGGTATATTTAGCCGACTATTTAATCCCCAATTTTGCCGTTAATGGCTTCATTGCCGCACTGTTATTCAGCATCGTCGTCTCGGTCGTGACATCATTGATCGACGCGGTTGTTTGATCAGAATTCTACCCGAACACAATGAAACACAACGAATGCCATTAC
>JAYTAC010000770.1:0-2638 GCA_043737755.1 Spirosoma sp. | reverse complement strand
GCAGCATCACGTCGTCGGCACCGGGGATGCCCATGATGAAGGTGACGCCTGCCACGCCGAGCAGCGTCAGCAGCGTGTCCATGTCGTTCTGGTCGGCTTCGGCGTGGTTGGTATAGCATACGTCGACGCCCATTGGCAGACCGAGGAGTTTGCCGCAGCAGTGATCTTCGAGTCCGGCCCGGACGATCTGCTTGCCATCGTAGAGATACTCCGGCCCGATAAACCCCACCACCGAATTGACCAACAGCGGCTCAAACGCCCGCGCCACGGCGTAGGCCCGCACTTCGGCTGTTTGCTGATCCAGGCCGTGGTGCGCGTTGGTGGAGAGTGCGCTGCCCTGCCCCGTCTCGAAGTACATCACGTTCTGCCCCACCGTGCCGCGCTTCAGCGATTTAGCGGCTTCCCAGCCTTCGCGCAACAAGGATAAACTTACCCCGAATGATGCGTTGACGCCCTCCGTGCCGCCGACGCTCTGGAACGCCAGATCGACCGGCGCACCCTGTTCGATGGCGTGGATGGTAGTGGTCAGATGGCTCAGTACGCATGATTGGGTCGGGATGGCGAACCGTTCGCGCACGGCGTCGATCATCTCCAGCAGCCGGATGGTCGTCCGGACGTGGTCGGTGGCGGGGTTGATGCCAATGACCGCGTCGCCGGAGCCGTAGAGCAGTCCATCGACCAAACTGGCCGCAATGCCCCGTGCGTCGTCGGTGGGGTGGTTGGGTTGCAAGCGGGTACTAAGCCGCCCGCGCAGCCCGATGGTGTTGCGAAATTTGGTGATCACTTCGCACTTGGCCGACACGGTGATCAAATCCTGATTGCGCATCAGCTTCGAGACGGCCGCGACCATTTCGGGCGTCAAACCCGTGCTCAACTGGCTAAGCGTTTGCGTGTTGGTGGTGTTGGCCAGCAGAAAATCGCGGAAGCCACCAACGGTCAGGTGCCGGATGGGGGCGAAAGCGTCGGCGTTGTGGGTGTCGATGATGAGCCGCGTTACTTCGTCCCGTTCGTAGGGGATCACTGCTTCGTTGAGAAACGTGGTCAGCGGCAGATCGGCGAGGGCCATTTGAGCGGCCACCCGCTCCTCGGCTGATTGGGCCGCCACGCCCGCCAGCTGATCGCCCGACCGCAGGGGCGTGGCGCGGGCCAGCAGCGTTTTGAGGTCGTCGAATACGTAATTCGTCTGGCGGACGGTGTGGCGATACGGCATAAATTGGGGGCAGAGCGGTGACGTTTGTAAAGATACGACGCCCGGTGAATGGTCATATACCCGGATAAATCGCGTACCTTCCCGACAAGTAATACAGGCGAATAACAATTAAACACGTTGACAATATGGGAAGAGGAGATAAAAAATCACGCAGAGGTAAGATCGCGATAGGATCGCACGGCGTTACCCGTCCCCGCGTATCGAATAACCTGACCGTTCCCAAACCAAAGCCTGCCGAACCGGCACTGGCTGAAGAAAAGCCATAAGGTCAGGACGAAAATAAGCGGGTGCTGAATGATGAAAACGACGAATGCCATTACTTCAAGTAATGGCATTCGTCGTTTATCGATGTGCAACTACTCTTGGCAGCCCCGTCACCGCGTCTTCGCTTTCGTCACGGGTTTAGGTTTCACTGGCTCGGCAATCATTGGTGCAACGGGTTCGGGCACTACCGGCACGGGTTGGGAACGTTGGGTGCGGCCTTCGCGGAAGATCACAAAACCGAACAATCCAATTAACAATACATTACAGATTAGGTCGATGGTGTCGCCGGTTTTGGCCGCTGGCGGGTCGAACCGGAACTCGATGGAGTGCCTGCCCGCCGGAATGCGCATGGCCCGCAGCACGTAGTTAGCCCGCAAATGCTGCACTGGCTTCCCGTCTAACAGCGTTTGCCAGTCCTCTTGTCCCCGGTAGTAGATCTCCGAAAACACCACCAGACCGTCGCGCACAGCATTGGCCTGGTAAACTAATTTGTCGGGTCGGTAGCTCGTCAGTTGAATGGTGCTGCCGGTATGATCTAATGTGGCGGGTAATCCAGCCAATTGCGCCGTAAACCGTTTGTCGACTACGGCCGAGTTGCGCGGGTTCAGCGTTTTCATAGCCGCCATTTCCGCGTCGGCGTCGGCCACGGGCACCACCGTCCCCACGAACCAGGCCGCGCCCAGCACTTCGGGATTGGGCAAGGCTACCGGAGCCGTTGGCTGTTGCTGCTGCTGTGGGTCGGCACCGGGCGCGGGTTGTCCGGGTTGGATGATGTATTTCGCATGGAGCATGTTCAGCATATTCAGCGTGTTGCCCGGAAACGCGTATGACACCAGTTCCTGATACCGACGCAGCTTGGCCGCGTGGTAGCCGCCGATGGACCGGTGGAAATACGACGTCCGGTTGCTGTTCATGAAATCGACCGTCTGATCAAAAACCCGGTAACCCGGCGACTTGTCCTGCAAAATTTGTTGGTCGGCGGACGTTGGCTCGAAGATCTGAGCCGCCTGCGTTTTGGAGATAAAATCGACATTGTTCAGAAACCGTTTGTCCACGCCGAACAGATCGAAGACGACGATGGCCAGCAGCACGGGGTAGAAAACGATGGGTTTGATTTTATTGGTCACAAACGCCCACACCGCCCCGGCCGACAACAGAATCAGG
>JAYTAC010000769.1:0-2638 GCA_043737755.1 Spirosoma sp. | reverse complement strand
CCCCGGCTGATAGTCGGGGCGTTTTACGCTTTTAGTCGTTATCAATTCTCGATAATCCGGCACCCTGATTCACGTGAATACGGGATTAGACTGGCCGTGCAGCCGTTAAATGGACCCCGGTAACCCACCGCCCCGGGCGGTGGTGATGTTCTGGTTGGCTACCGCACCGGCGGACCGGCCTTCTGGGTAGATTTACCGCACAAGCAAGTACAAAAAGCAATCTCATGTGGTCTGGAAGTGTGACTATCAGGAGGTTGCCAAAATTCCGAGGAAATGGCTCATCAGATAGCATTATACTGCTGAACGCCAGTGCATTACGACTTGTCCGCGATCTCAAAGCTGAGCAGCTTTTCCCAATCAACGGTCAGGGCATCTTTCAGGACGTCTTCGCCAAAATCATATTCGCCGGGCAGATTGATAGGTTTCCGGACAAAAGCGGCTGAAGAGGGAATTGTGTCGATGAACTCTTTTCGTTCCGCGGGTGTGACATCGACCAACCGTTTGGTTAGGAGGATATAGTTGAAGCCGCTTATGTTATTGATAATACGTTGCTTACTGAGGGTAGTTTTGCCGAATCGTACCTAATTCACGGTCCGCCGTTGCGGTCATTTGGATTCTTGCGGCCGGGTAGGCCGCTTCCCAAGCTGTTTTCGCCAGCGTTTCACGGTCGATAAACGAATCCCGGTCAGGCTAACCGGTTCGGCCACCAACAGGCCCCGATCAAGGGCCGTTCTTGCTTTAGCCAAATTCTCGGCATTTACCCCTTTCGGCCGACCAATGTGCTTGCCTTTGGCGGCAGCCAGCAGTTGGTCCGCCCGCGTCTTCTCCGGCAGGCTCTCCCCCGGGTGGCCGCTGCCATCATATTCGGCTAAAGCCGCAAAAATCTAAAGCACCAATTTCCCCGCTGGGGTGGTACTGTCAACGCCCGAATCCCACGCTTTGACGTGAATGCCTCTTTGGGAGAACTCACTCAGGAGGTGGATCAAGTGGTCCCGGCTACGTCCCAGTCGGAAGAAACGGGCCACGGCAGCGGCCGACCGTCATAACGGTATTTCCTATACGCAGTTTGGCCTGTAGCTCGTCCAAAGCCGGGCGACTCGTACTCATGCCGGTGATTTTATCCTGAACGATTTCGTCACAACCCGTTCGCTACAACGCATCAAGTTGCGTATCTAGATTCTGATCCAGGCCGGGCCGCCGCTGCGGTGGAGACACGGGCGTAGCCGAAAGTTTTATTCACACAAGGCAGTTTGGTCACAAAGATAAAGTCTCCTTTATTTTTGTGACCCTCACTTTGTGACCCTGGTTTCTGGCTGCATTGTGGTCGACTAGCCCGGCAAACAGGCAAGGTCAAAGAGGTATGGCTTATTGGACCTTGAAGGGCTAAGATAGGTCTGCCCTGCAAAACGGCGGGGCTGCCCGTGCGGGCCAATATGAAAATAGTGCTGTAAAGTGCTGATTTTGAGCAATAGGGGGTTCTTTTAGTAAATGGACAAAGAATTACTCTAAGGGTTTTTCGTCTTCGCGCCGACCCCGGCTTATCGGTGTGACCACCACGCCAGCAAAACGCAGCACCTTGTAAAATGTGCGTCGGCTTCCAATCTGGAAGTAACTCATAATATGAGTTGTAGACTGATCACCCGACTCGTAGAGATTCTTTACTGCCGGGGCTATCTTCTGATACTTGGCCGCTAACCCCTTTGGCCGACCACCGTTCCGGCCCCGAAACCGGGCTGACTCCAGGCCCGCTCTCGTCCGCTGGACGATCACATTCCGCTCGTGTTCAGCCAACGCGCAGAAGATTTGGAACACCAGCAGGCCGCCTGGAGAGGTCGTATCAATCGGGTCGTTCAGCGACACTAGATGAATCCCTTTTTTGCCCAGGTCTTCAACCAATTCGATGAGCTGACGGGTAGAGCGACCGAGTCGATCCAACTTCCAGATGACAATGGTGTCCCCACTTCGCAGGTAACTCAGCATTCGCTCGAACTCGGGCTTGTGGGCTTTGATACCCGATACCTTGTCGGCATAGATTCGCTCGTAACCCGCCCCCTGCAAAGCGTCGGTCTGCAAGTCAAGCGTCTGTTCCTGCGTACTGACCCGTGCATAGCCTACCCGCATCATGATTCGTCTAGTTTGTACCACTTACTTAGTCAGTGGCAAGATACGGTACATTCATAAAGTAGATAAGTTTTCGGTACAACTTTTCGGGCTGATTCCCTGAGTCAAACCGGGCATCAACCCTGTACCGGAAAACGACCGTTTTTTAGCCACCCGCCCGTCGGACGAGTATGCCTGCCGACTTCCTCTCTGACCGTGAACGCAGTGTCTACCAATCGATCCCCGCCGACTGGTCGCCCGCCGATATAGATCAGTTCGGGGGACTTTCTCCCCTGGACCGCCAACTCATCGCCGTCCAGCGTCGGGACTATAACCGACTCGGATTTGCCCTCCAACTCATCACCATCCGGCTGTTGAATCATTTACCCCAGACCTGGTATAATCAACTACCAGCTTCACTGACTGCCCACGTAGCCGCCCAATTGACCATCGATCCAGCTGTCCTAAAGACCTATGGGGAACGGGAGGCTACCCGCACAACTCACACACAAACTATCCTGGCTTACCTTAAACGCCG
>JAYTAC010000768.1:0-6506 GCA_043737755.1 Spirosoma sp. | reverse complement strand
TTTAGCAGCTAACCAGTTACGGTCGTCAAAACCGGGCTGCTCCCACCCCCACGGGTACTGACCCGCATCGACCCGGTCACCGTCGCCGACAACGATGTAGGTGCGGAGTTTGGCATTATCATTCTTGATTGGCGTGTAGGCCGGATTTTGACAGACTTTCCAGCTACCATCGGTGTTCACTACCTTCTCAGTTTCCCCGTCTCCCTGCATCACAAAACCCGTCTGGTGGCTCATCTGCGCGAAAGGCATCCCCTCGCCCATGTTCCAGACCTGCGCGGCTAATACGTTGCGGCCCGCCTGCATAAACGGGGCGAGGTCGAGGGTTTCGTAGTTCCAGTGCTGGGTATCGGAGCGGGCAGGTCCCATCGCCACGGCCCGGCCGTTAATAAACAGCCGGTAGCGGTTGTCGGCCGACACATGCACCACGAAGTGCATCGGCTTCCGGGGCAGGTCAATGGCTTTGCGAAAGTGAAAGATGCCATACTGCCGGGCGGGGGCGGTAGGATGCAGAATCCAGCGGGCGGGCCAGTAGGTGCTGGTCCAGTCGGTGGAGGGTATGTTGGGCTTAGGCGTCTGGGCGGGGGCACTGCCTGCGACGAGACAGAGCAGAATAAGGAAGGTGATCGGAACTGACGACGAACGAAGCATGGGATTAGTTTTTGTGCAGAAGACAGGCGACGGAAGCTACGCAAAAGCGACTGCAAAATAAACTGGATATGGGTGGGTTTGTACCACCCTTCCCTTGCGCCCGCCTTTTGCCGGGGCCGTGTTAACAAATCACACGTCATCAAACAATCTACGTAATCAGTGGGTTAGCAGTTATTCAAACCAACTAATCCAAAAGGCTACATTATGATTAAGCAAACGATTTTCGGTCTTGCCTTCGCCGTAGGCATAACCTGCACGGTAACGGCCCAAACAACCACTAACACTATGCCGACCCAGAGCGGCACCGGCAGCACGACAATGCCCCGTTCACAAACGTCGGGGTCAACGATGTCCAACCCAGGATCGACAATGTCTACCTCCCAAACGGGCACCTCGACGGGCAAAGATTTAGCGGCCAGTGCAGGTTTGTCATCCAACCACTCAACGCTGCTTAAAGCACTGGTAGCGGCTGGTTTAGCCGACCGCGCCAAAGGAGCCGGTCCGTTCACGGTGTTCGCCCCAACCAACGCGGCATTCGATAAACTGCCATCGGCAACGTTGACCAATCTGCTGAAGCCAGCCATGAAGAGTCAGTTGGCGGGCATTCTGTCCTACCACGTGGTAGAAGGCAGCGTCAAAGCCGCCGACCTGACCGATGGGCAGAAGATCAAAACCGTTACCGGCGGAACGCTGACGGTGAGCAAGCAGGGCGATACGGTGATGATCAAAGACGCCAAAGGGGGTTCGGCAACGGTAACGATGGCCGACATCGAAGCCACCAACGGTGTTGTGCATTCAATTGACTCCGTGCTGATGCCTAATTAAGTCGGTTTCACGAGTAGAATAAACGAAGCGGTGCCAGTGTAAACTGGCACCGCTTCGTGCGTAAACGGGTGCCGCTTCGCCAGGTTTCTTCGACTAAGCCTGCCTACGTTTGTCACCATCCCGTCGTACTTTCGCGGTGCACTCCTAACCCTTGCACCGCATGTACTTTCTTGGATTCGACCTCGGCTCGTCGTCCGTTAAAACGTGTTTGATCGAGGCCGAAACCGGCCACGTCGCGGCATCGGCCTTTTTCCCCGAAACCGAAATGGCCATCGACGCGCCCCAGCCGGGCTTCGCCGAGCAGCACCCCGAACGCTGGTGGCAAAACGCCTGCCGGGCCAGTAAGGCGGTCATGCGGCAGGTGGGTGTCAGGCCGGGGGATGTCAAAGCCATCGGCATTTCGTACCAGATGCACGGGTTGGTGATTGTCGACAAGGCGTTTACCGTGCTGCGGCCATCCATCATCTGGTGCGACAGCCGGGCGGTTTCCTACGGTAACCGGGCGTTCGATGACCTCGGCCACGACCGCGTACTGACCCACCTGCTCAACTCACCGGGTAACCTCACAGCCGCCAAACTCGCCTGGGTGAAAGCAAACGAACCCGCCGTGTACGCTGAGGTCGACAAGTTTATGCTCCCCGGCGACTACCTCGCGGCCCGCATGACAGGCGAGATTGTGACCACCGCACCGGGCCTGTCGGAGGGGGCATTCTGGGATTATCAGGCCAACCAGCCCGCCGGGTTCCTGCTCGACTATTTCGGCTTCGACCCGTCGTTGATCCCCGATATCAAGCCCACATTTGCCGAACAGGGTCGTCTGACCACGGCTGCTGCTGCCGAACTGGGTCTTGCGCCCGGCACACCCGTTACGTACCGTGCGGGCGACCAACCCAACAACGCGCTGTCGCTGAATGTGCTGGAGCCGGGTCAGATTGCAGCCACCGCCGGGACGTCGGGGGTGGTATATGGCGTCAGCGATCAGGCCAATTACGACGCGAAGTCGCGGGTCAACACGTTTCTGCACGTCAGCCACACTGCCGATGCTCCGCGCTACGGCGTACTGCTGTGCGTGAACGGGACGGGCATTCTCAATAGCTGGCTGCGCAATCAGATGTTGCGCGGGACGGTGAGCTACGCCGACATGAACGTGCTGGCGCAGGAAGCTCCCATCGGGGCCGATGGACTCGTGTGTCTCCCCTTCGGCAACGGGGCCGAGCGGATACTGGAAAATCGGGAGTTAGGGGCGTCGTTCCACGGGCTGCAACTGAACCGCCACGGACTGCCGCACATGATCCGGGCTGCGCAGGAAGGCATTGTGTTTGCGCTTTATTACGGCATCAAGATTATGGAAGGCATGGGCGTGGGACTGCAAACGATCCGGGCGGGCGAGGCCAACATGATGCTCAGCCCCCTCTTCCGCGACACCCTCGCCAACCTGACCGGCGCGACCATCGAACTCTACAACACCGACGGGGCGCAGGGGGCCGCTCGCGGGGCGGGTATCGGGCTGGGCTACTACAAAACCGCTCAGGAGGCTTTCGCGAGCCTGCACGTTACCACGACCATCGAACCCGACATGCAGGCGCAGGAAACGTACCGGGAGGCCTATGACCGGTGGACAGTACCGCTAAATTTATTTTGATGTCTGTGCGTCTTCGCTTGTTTATATTTATCAAAAAAGACATGAAAACGTTATCGCTCCTGATGCTGTGCGTGGCCGCCCTGTCGGCCTGCGCCCCCAACGCCCAACTCGTGACCCTGCGCGGCAACAATGTTACGCCCGCCCCCGACGGGTTGATGCTGGACACCGATACGCTCACGCTGCGCTACAATTTTTCGAGCGAACGCGGTCAAATGGCCGTTTCAGTCGTCAATAAGCTCGACCGTCCGCTTTACATCGACTGGAAACGTTCCGCATTCATCATCGGACAGGAGAAAGTTGATTATTGGCAGGATGTAGCCACCGTCGACCTCCTGGGTTCGACCCTGGGCAGTCGTTACAGCCGCTATTCCATCGGCAGCATCAACGGCACCATCTCGAAAGACGATCAGGTTGGGTTCATTCCACCCCAAACCCGCTTAGACAAACGACAGTTTGTGATCGTTCCCAACGGCACGCTGCGGTTACCGGGGACGCCGACCGTTGTTCAGGAGCGGGATAAGTGGAACCCTGACCGCAAAAAGCCGCTGCTGATCAGTGTCTACAACTACGAAGCCGATCAGTCGCCCCTTCAATTCCGAAATTACCTGACGCTCTCAACCGATAAAGACTTCAAAACCGAGTTCGCCATCGACACCAAATTCTGGGCGTCCGATGTGCGGGTGCTACCCCAGGATCAGCTCACGGGGGTTACGGTTCAGCAGTACGACGGCACCTACTCGTACCCAAGGCCGTTCAGCAAGCCGGACGGTTTTTATATCCCCATACCGGAGCAGTAGGGAGAAAACCAACCCGTCGGCCTTTTCGGGCTTGACAGAGTCCCGAAGGTGACTGACCTTTGGGACTCTTTTCGTTTACCAACTCTCAACCCGCATGTCTCAAACAACCTTAACCCTCGGTGATACGCCCTACTTTCCGTTCATCGAGAAACCAATAGCCTACGAAGGCCGCGAGTCCGACAACCCGATGGCGTTTAAGTTTTACGATGCCGACCGGCTTATTCTGGGTAAGTCCATGCGCGAACTATTTCGGTTTGCCACGGCCTACTGGCACACCTTCGGCAACACCGGGGCAGACCCGTTCGGGCCGGGCGTCAAGCATTTCCCGTGGGATACCCACACCCAGTCCGACCCGCTCGGCGCGGCCCATCAGAAAATGGATGCGGCCTTCGAGTTCATTACCAAAATTGGTATGGAGTATTACTGCTTCCACGATGTCGACGTGGCACCGGAGGGCAACTCCAACGCTGACTTCGAGAAAAACTTCCGCACCATTGTCGACTATGCGAAGCAAAAACAAGCCGCCAGTGGCGTGAAACTGCTCTGGGGGACGGCCAATCTGTTCAGCCACGAACGCTACATGAACGGAGCAAGTACCAACCCCGATTTTCACGTACTGGCCCACGGCGGCTGGCAGGTCAAGAACGCCATCGACGCCACCATTGAACTGGGCGGACGGGGCTACACTTTCTGGGGCGGTCGCGAGGGCTACATGTCGCTGCTGAATACCAACATGAAGCGCGAAACCGAGCACCTCGGCAAGTTCCTGCAAATCAGCCGCGACTACGCCCGCAAGCAAGGTTTCACCGGCTCGTTCTACATCGAACCGAAGCCGATGGAGCCGACCAAGCACCAGTACGACTTCGACGCGGCCACGGTCGTTGGCTTCCTGAACAGGTATGGCTTACAGGATGATTTTGAACTGAATATCGAGACCAACCACGCCACACTGGCCGGTCACACCTTTGCCCACGAATTGCAGGTGGCGGCCGACAACAACATGCTTGGCACCATCGACGCCAACCGGGGCGATTACCAGAACGGCTGGGACACCGACCAATTTCCGGTGGACGTTTACGAACTGACCGAGGCCATGCTGGTGATCCTGGAAGCGGGCGGCTTCAAATCGGGCGGGGTTAACTTCGACGCCAAAACACGCCGGAACTCCACCGACCTCGAAGATATTTTCATCGCCCACATCGGCGGTATGGACACGTTTGCGCGGGCGGCTATCGCAGCCGAAGCGATCCTGGATAAGTCACAGTACAAAACCCTGCGGCAGACCCGTTACACTACCTACGACTCGGGCGAAGGCGCACGGTTTGAGCGGGGCGAATTAACCCTCAACGACCTGCGCCAATATGCAATGACTAACGGTGAGCCAAAGCAAATCAGCGGTCGGCAGGAGTTGTACGAAATGATTGTCAATCAGTATAGCTGAGGCTGAAGGGGAACGCTGATTTAGCCGCACCGGCGGACCGGAATCAAGGCGGACTAGAAGAGATTTCTAAATTTGTTTCCTGATCTGTTTTAATCCGCATTATCCCGGTCCGCCGGTGCGGCTGAATCAACGTTTCCCGTTAATCACGACAATGAAAGCATTGATCTTTTTTACCCCGCTGCTGACCATTCCTGCCTTCGCCCAAACGGGCGACGAAACCGCTGTCCGCAACACGATCACCCGCCTGTTCGAGGGCATGAGCAAAGCCGATTCAACAGTACTCAAACCGCTGTTTGCGTCGGGAGCGCGGCTTCAGACTGTGCAGAATAAACAGGGGACGGTATCGGTGAAAGAAGACGCGATTGCGGGATTTATTGCGTCGGTTGGCAAAGCAAAAGCCGGGGCATTGGACGAGCGGCTGTCGGGCATAGACATCAACATCGACGGTGACCTTGCCACGGCCTGGACGCCCTACTCGTTCTACTACAACGGTCAGCAAAGTCACTGCGGGGCCAACGCCTTCACCCTCGTGCGCATCGGGGGCGACTGGAAAATTCAGACCATCATCGACACAAGACGGAAGTGTGAGTAGACTGGACCGGGGCGCGTAGACCTCCCGGTCCAGTCTACTTACCCCACACCGGCGTTCGCTTTTCCACAAAAGCGGCCATCCCCTCCACGGCGTCGGGGGTTTGCTGGAGTTGCCGAAATTGCTCGTACAGATAAGCTTGCTGCTCATTCGGTGGCAGGCTTTTTAGTTGCTGTGCCGCCCGCAAACCAAACTGCATGGCGGTGGGCGAAAACTGCTTCAGTTCGTCGGTCAGGCGCAAAACGGCTGCGTCTAAGTCGATAGCGAGCACAATCTGCGTCACTAAACCAACGGCCAGCGCATCGGCAGCGGAGAGCGTTCGGGCGCGGAGACAGAGGTCGAGGGCGGTGCGGACGGGCATAATGTCGAGCAACACCGCCAGCACCTGAAACGGGAACAGCCCGCGTTTCACCTCCGGCAGGCTGAACGTTGCCGATTCAACCGCCACAACATACGTACTGCCGCCCACCAGCAAAAAGCCACCTGCGTAAACCGGCCCCTGCACCTGCGCAATGCACGGCTTGTGTAACCCCGCCATCAACTCCCCCAGCCGAACGGGACCGG
>JAYTAC010000767.1:0-2641 GCA_043737755.1 Spirosoma sp. | reverse complement strand
GGGCTGTAATCGGTGGTGAGTTCACCATTGAGTTTGCGGAATTGCTGCAACCCCGTGGCCGCCTCCACCCCGGCAGACTCAACCAGCCAGTTGCTGTTGATGGGCTGGCCCACCCGGTTGATGATGATGCCCGAAATATTGCCGGTTTCGGGCGTGGTCGGTGTCAGCCGCAGTATCCGGTTGCGGTTGTAGGTGAAGTTGACGTTGGTCTCCCACGAAAAACCGCCTGACTGCACGTTCACGGTGGTGATGCCAATCTCGATACCCCGGTTTTGCAGTGCCCCCACGTTACGGTTGATGGAGTTGAAGCCGGTGGTGCGCGAAAGCTGGTCGTTGAGGAACAGGTTTTCGGTGACCGAGTTGTACACTTCCACCCCGCCAATAACGCGTTTGTTGAGCAGCGAAAACTCGATGCCGGTGTTAAACGTGTTCTTCTGCTCCCAGCGCAATTCCGGGTTTTCCAATTGGGTCAGGATGAGGGTAGGGTTGCCATCATACGACGAAACTGTCTGGCTGGTGCGCGTTGCACGGGCTTGAAAATTGGCCAGTGAAGCAAAGCTGCCGATTCCCTCCTGGTTGCCCGCCGAGCCGTAGCTGGCTTTTAAACGCAGGCTGTTCAACACCGAACCCGTCAGGTTCTGCATGAACGGCTCGTCGCTGATTACCCAACTGGCTCCCACCGAGCCGAAGGTGGCGTAGCGGTAGTCGGCACCGAAACGTGACGAACCATCGCGGCGGACGTTCATATTCAGGTAGTAGCGGTTCTTATACCCGTAGTTCAGCGTACCGAAATACGACAGCAGGGCACTTTGCAGGCCGTTGCCACGTGTGTCGGGTATTAGGTTGGCGTTGTTCTGGGTGATACCGGCTTCGTTTTGCAGGATGCCGCCCAAGCCGTAGCCAGTGAACCCGAAAGTGCCGAATTTGCTCTGCACGATTTCGTTGTACAACCCCGCCTGCAGGGTGTGGTCTCCGAAACTGGTGTTGTAGTTGAGCGAAGTGGTGCCCGTGAAACGGGTGTCCTTGTAGAAGTCGCGCTGCAAACGGCCCTGCCGCCCTTTGACGGCTGAACCCGTGCCCACCTGCCCGAAGCGGCTGCTGTAGATTTCCTGCTCCTGATTGTTGTAGTCCACGCCCCAGTTGGTGCGGGCGGTGAGTCCTTTCACAAACGGGATGTCGTATTCTACGAAAGCAGAAGCGATTATCTTCAGTTCATTGAACTTGCGGTTCGTTTCGTTCAGTTCGCGCACCGGATTGGGTTGTCCCGAACGCAATTGCGTGTACGAGCCGTCATCGTTATAAGGCTTCTCGTAAGGGTTGGCCCAACGGATAGCGTTCAGCGGCGAGGTGATGCCAGCATTGTCTTCGGTCTGGAAGTTCTGCTTGGAATATCCTACGGTACTGTTGATGCCAAACCGCACCCGTCCCGAATTGCCTTCCAAGTTGAGGCGACCCGTGTAGCGATCCAAACCGGTGCCTTTCACGGTACCGGTTTGGTTGAACAGGTTGCCCGATGCGTAGAAAAGAATGCTTTCGTTGCCGCCCGATGCACTCAACTGATGCTGCTGGGTGCGGCCTATCTGGAAGATTTCCTTCTGCCAGTCGGTGTCGATGGTGCGCAACTGAGCGATTTCCGCCGCTGACAAACTGGCCAAATCCGTGCCGCCTCGGCGCAACTCGTAGTCAATCTTTTCATTGGTGTTCATCATTTCCAAGCGGTTGGGCGGAAAATACGACCGGCCCAATTGGCCGTCGTAGTCAAACCGGGTTTTGCCCGCCCGCCCACGCTTGGTCTTGATTACCACCACGCCGTTTGCTCCGCGCGACCCGTAGAGAGCCGTGGCCTCCGCATCTTTCAGCACCGAAATGGATTCTATATCCTGCGGGTTGATGGTTTGGAAAGGGCTGGAGTTGGTGGCCGTGCCGCTGGAGTTGATCTGCACACCGTCCACAATGTAGAGCGGCGTGTTGCTGCCGTTTACCGAGCCGGAGCCGCGTATCCGGATAGTGGCTGCCGCCCCCGGTTGGCCGCTGCCGGCCGTCACCAGTACGCCCGGCGCCTGGCCTTGCAGCAGTTGGTCAAAGGAAGCGATGGGCTGGTCTTTGATTTTCCCAGGCGAGATGGTAGCCACCGATCCGGCAAATGCCCGGCGGCTGTTCTGCCCGTAGCCAGTCACCACCACTTCGCTCAGCTCGCTCACATCGGTTTGCAGCACCACATCAACGTCAGATCGGCTGCCTGCCGACACTTCCTGGCTGGTGAAGCCCACGAAGCTAAACACCAGCGTGGCTCCTTCTTGCGCGGTAATCTGGTAGCGTCCCTGGGTGTCAGTCACGCTGCCGCGTGTAGTGCCCTTGACGGCCACCGTCACGCCCGGCAGTGGCTGGTTATCTTGCGACGAGGTGACCCGCCCGGTCACGTTACGATCTTGAGCCATCGCATGGTTTCCCAACAGCAGGATTGCCGTGAGTCCCAGTAGTAAAGTCTTTCGCATGGTGTTTTTTGTTTGGTTGATTAGAATACGCATATGAATTTTAAGGGTGCTGGTTGCATTGATTGGCATTTTATTTAGCTGATAATCATTCGGTTAAGAGCAATTGGTTTTTTAAAATAGTATCCCTGAAAAGGATTAAACCCCCT
>JAYTAC010000766.1:0-6524 GCA_043737755.1 Spirosoma sp. | reverse complement strand
TGTTCATGGGGTGCGTGGGCAAGTCGGCGCAGTTTCCCCTGCTGACGTGGCTCCCCGATGCGATGGAAGGTCCCACACCCGTGTCGGCACTGCTCCACGCGGCCACAATGGTAGCAGCCGGTATTTTCCTGCTCGCCCGCATTCACCCGCTGCTCTCGCCTGACGCATTAGTCGTTATCACGCTCATTGGTACGATTACGACGCTCTGGGGCGGTTATTCGGCCGTTTTCCAGACCGACATCAAAAAGGTGCTTGCCTTCTCAACGGTCTCGCAACTCGGGCTGATGGTGGCCGCGATGGGTACAGGAAACGTTAACGGGGCCATGTTCCACCTGCTGACCCACGCGTTTTTTAAAGCCGGGCTGTTCCTGAGCGCGGGGGCGGTCATTCATGCCGTTCATACGCAGGACATGCGGCTCATGGGCGGGTTACGTCGTGCGGTGCCGGTTACGTTTTTGGCCTACAGCATCTGCGCGGCTGCGCTGATGGGATTGCCTTTTTTCTCGGGTTTTCTGTCGAAAGAAATCATTTTGAATGATGCGTTTGCGTGGGCCACGGTGCAAGTCAATCCATTGGCCGGGACCATACCCGTGCTGTTGCTGGTGTCGTCGGGACTGACGGCACTCTACATGGCCCGGCAGTGGCGACTCGTTTTTTTCGGTGTATTTCGCAGCGAAACCGTGTCGCTGGCGCAGGTTCACGAACCAAACTGGCTCATGCGCGGGCCGGTAGTTCTGTTGGCGGCTCTGTCGTTGTTCATCTGGTTCTCTGCGAATCCGGTCGATGCTCACGGAAGTTGGTTTTTCCGGGTTTTTCCGGCGGCCAATGAGACACCGTCTGGATGGCTGGCTCCGGTGTCGGTTGGTTTGGTGTTGCTCGGCGGGTGGCTTGGTTTTCGGATGCGGGAGCCGGACCACAGCCGCCGGTACGTTAGCCTGTCGCTCAATTACGGCTTTCTCGATGCGGTCTACCATTCCGTCGTCATCAATCCGGTGCTTAAACTAACGGCTCAACTTCAGCGAATCGACCAGCGGGTTATCGACGGAACCGTCAACGGCGCGGGTATTTCGACCGTCATTCTATCCCATCTGACCAGCAGTTTGGATCGCTTTGGCGTCGACGGAGTGGTCAATGGAGCGGTCTGGTTGGCGGGGCGGCTGGGGCGGCTGACGCGCTCGGTGCAAAACGGTAAGGTGCAGTCCTACATCACCGTTGCCGTGGTCGGTTTGTTGCTGATGCTCTGGTGGTTGCTGTAATTCGACAAAGAAAGTACATCCCCGTTGTGTCGGCTGAATGGCGTCAACAGCAGGGATGCTGTTTCAGATACTATGATTCTTTCGCTGCTTATTTTTCTGCCGCTGTTCGGTTCACTGCTGGTAACGCTCCTGCCAGAAAGCCAATCGGCGCGGTTTCGCTGGATTGCCCTGACCATTACGCTGGCCGAAGTCGTGCTGGCCGGTCTGGCCTACACTGCCTTTGATACAACGACAGCGGGTTACCAACTCCTCGAACAGGCCAACTGGATCACCCTGCCACTTGGCAACTTGGGCATCGCGTCCATCGATTATTTGGTCGGCATCGACGGGATTAGTTTGCCGTTGGTGGTGCTGTCGGCGGTAGTGATGCTGGTGGGTGTGGTATCGTCGTGGGCCATCACGCACCGGCAGAAAGCCTATTACGCGCTGTATTTGTTGCTGACCGGCACGATCATGGGCTGCTTCGTGGCCCTCGACTTTTTCCTGTTCTTCCTGTTTTTCGAGTTCATGCTCCTGCCCATGTATTTCCTGATCGGGCTGTGGGGCGGGCCGCGCCGGGAATATGCATCCATCAAGTTTTTTCTCTACACCCTGCTCGGTTCGCTGCTGATTTTATTGGTCATGATCGGGCTGTACCTGTCCGTGATGGACCCCGTCAGCACGGCGGTGGCGGCTGGTTTCGTCACCGATCCCTCGGCCGTAACGGGCGATGTCATCCGCATCATTCAGTCGCACCTTCAGAATGGCCAGCTCAGTTCGGCGCAAATCGTGCATACGTTCGACATGCGCTACCTCGCCGACGGCGGCAACTACCTCCCCAACGCGTTCCTGAACCCGGCTTCCGAACCCATCGTGCTGGGACTACCGGCCCGGATGCTGGCGTTCTGGGCGGTGTTCATCGGGTTCGCCATCAAACTGCCCATCGTGCCGCTGCATACGTGGCTGCCCGACGCCCACGTCGAAGCGCCGACGCCCGTATCGGTCGTGCTGGCAGGGGTGCTGCTCAAGATCGGCGGGTACGGTTTCCTGCGAATCGTCTGGAATTTCTTCCCCGACGGTGCCGCTGAGTACGCGCTGCCATTAGCCGTGCTGGGAACACTCTCCATCGTTTACGGCGGTTTGGTGGCCTTAGCGCAGAACGACATCAAAAAGATGATTGCTTATTCGTCGGTGTCGCACATGGGGTTTGTGCTGCTGGGCGTGGCATCGCTCACGGCCGAGGGTATCAACGGAGCCGTGTACCAGATGGTGAGCCACGGTGTACTATCGGCGATGCTGTTTCTGCTGACGGGCGTCATTTACGACCGCACGCACGACCGACGCATCGACGCCTACCGGGGCCTGATGCAACCCATGCCGCAGTATGCCACGCTGACGGCGGTCGCCTTTTTCGGATCGCTGGGGCTGCCCGGCTTTTCGGGATTTGTGGGCGAGCTGTTCACGCTGATGGGCAGCTTCCAGTCCGAATGGCTCCCTGGCTGGCTCACGGCCGTGGCCACGACGGGAATTCTGCTGGCGGCAGCGTATTTTCTCTGGACGCTGCAACGGATGTTTTTCGGCACGTACTGGTTCCGCCACGAAGCTACTTCGCCAACCGGCCTTTCAGTACTGACCGACCTGACCGCCCGCGAAAAACTCCTGCTGATCCCCCTCGGGGCCATCGCGCTGGCACTCGGTCTGTTCCCGAACCTGATCTTCAACCTGACCGGCACCACCGTGGCGCAGTGGATCGTGAAGTTTGCCGTGGAGTGAAGTTGTGCATCAGCTATACCGCCGTCTCCGTATCACCTGCCACACCACGCCAATCAGCCCGATCAACGCCAGCGGTCCCAGCACGTTCAGCAGTTGCCAGCCGGTGCGGCCCGCATCGACCCGGATTTTGTCCAACGACCGGAGCGCGACGGTACGGGTGCGGGCCGAAATGACGCCGTTGGGGTCCACCAAGTAGTCGATGGCGTTCAGCGCAAAATCCTTGTTGGCGTAGGTGTTGCGCGTGTAGCGGTCGAAGCCGAGCGGATACGGTGCGTTGCGTTTATAATCTACGTCGTTGATAATCAAATCACCATCGGAGCAGACCAGCACCCGCGACGGCTCACCCACCACCCGGAAACCAGCCGCACGGGGATCGCCCGGCAGCACACGGTTGGCAAACAGCGATTGAAACCGCCCTTCGAGCAGGCAACCTACGATTTTGACGCCCCCGGTGTAGGTCTTGGGGTCGGGCTGCTGCCGGGCTTCATTGTACGAAATCAGAGCGGGAGCTTTTAAAATCTGGGTGTAGCGGGACGTCATCAACAACGGTGTTTTACGGATCGGCTGACCATCGCCCCCCGTCGCTCGAACGGTATCCAGCGTACTGACGAACCGGCCCATCACCGCGTCGAGGTTCCGCACGATCGGATTGCCGCTACTACCAAAATCGTTCAGCAGCGGATAAAATCGCCACGGTATCAACTGCACGTTGGGTTTGTCGCCGAGGTTGCCGACGTTGAGCGGGATGGGGGCGCAGTACAAATCCTTCACCACGTCGCGGTTGACGCGGACGCCCCAGCGGAAAAACAGGTCGTCGAGGTTCAGGCTGAGCGGCTGAGCGAAAGTGCCTTCGTTACTGACGCTGTCCACGCGCTGCCCATCCACAAAAAACAGGGCACGGCCACCGTTGACCACGAACTGGTCGAGTTTGAAGATTTCGTCTTCGGAGAAGGGCCGGTCGGGTTTGGGCACCAGCACCGCGTCGAGATTAGCGATGGGGCCGGGTTTGGTCATGTTCACGAAGAACAAATCGTAGTTCTCCTGCACCGATGCCAGCAAATCGGCTAAGCGTGAGGGCGGCACCTGCGTGTGATCGTATAGCAAACCCACGCGCCGACGGCTTCCTTCCACCTGTGTCAGCTTGCGGATAGCCGACGCGAACTGAAACTCGACGCCTTCGTAAGACTGGTTCAACTGCTCTTCGGGCGAAGCGGCTTTGTTGCCTTTCAGCAGCAGCACGGCCGTTTCCTTGCCTTTGTACGAGACGATGGCTCCCGGAAACACTAATTTCTCCGTGCGCTTACCCCCTTCTTTGGCGAACAGATTGGTTGGTAACAGTCCCCGCTGCTGAAGTTTGCCAATCAGTTTAGCCCTTACAACAGAGTCTGTGAGGGCGATGGGATCCGTAAAGTGGTACGTAATTGTTTTGTCAGCACCCGCTTTAAACTCGTCCAGCGTTTCGCGAACGGCGTTTTCGAGCCGTTTGAAACCCGGCGGCAAATCACCCGTCAGGTACACGTCAACGTGAATATCGTCGGGTAAATCAGTGAGCAGCGACATCGTTGCCGCCGACAGGGTATAGCGTTTTTCCTCGGTCAGGTCGAGCCGAAAAAACACGAACGCCGACAGTACGTTGACGGCGATTAAGGCAGCCAGAAAAATAAGGGTGCGCGGAGAAGCAAATTTCATACGCGATTAGAACGAACGCTCCGGCTCATACCATACGAATTCGGGTAACATCAGTTCCACCGCTGTTCGGGAATAATGAGCAGGTTGATGTCTCTTGCGTCGGCCTGTGCGGCTTCCACCGTGTCGATTTTTTCGGGGTCGATACCAATTTCCTTCATCAGCCGGTATTGCCGGGCTTCGATGTAGTTCAGCCGGGCGTTGATCTGGTGCATTCGGGCGGTCTGCTCATCCTGCCGGGCCAGCAGGTAGGCTGTTTTGACTTCCAGCTCGTCAAGGCGTTGTTTGTCGCGTTCAGTCATGGTGGTCTTTTGTTATGAAGTTGGGACAAGGTACAACGTTTCGGTCAGTGGGTAACGGGTAACTACCAGTTATTGCCCCAGTTCTGTGGGCGTAGTCAACAGCCACGTTTGGGGTATTTCCAGCGCGTAGGTGGCCAGCACCAGCGGCTCATGCGGGTGAACAACAAGCCCGCGAATGGGTGCTTTTGTCAGGCCGACGATCTCCTCCTGCCGGGTGCCGGGGTCATAGCGAACTACGTTGCCCGATGCCAGCCCCAGCACAACTCCCCCTGCGGGCTGCTGAGCCACGGCCCGCAGGGTGCCGCTGATCGTTTGGGACTGCGCACTGCCGGGAACCGACGGACGCCAGATACCCAGAACAGGCGTACCGGCAACGGCCAGCAGGGTATCGCTCCCAAACGAGAGAGCGCAAACGGGCGTTTTGAACAGGCTCACCTGCTCCTGTCGCTGGCTTTTCACATCCCGGACGGTCAGGTCACCATTAGCGAAACCAATGGCGAGGTGCGTTCCCGCCTGATTGAAGGACAGGACGGTGGGCACACGACCGGCCAATGCCGTTGCCAGCGACTGCCGACTGCCCGACTTCATATCGACCAACCAGACGCCCTGTTTGGTCAGAACGGCTACTAATGAACCGCCGGGCTGCGGCCGAACGGCCAGCACCTCTCCCGGCACCTGCGCCTGAGCGATCTGACGGGCCGTTTTTGACTTCCAGAACAATAGCAGACCAGTAGCATCGCCACTGACGACGGTATCCCGACCAGGCCACGAAGCTATGTCGCCAATCAGGTGTCGATGACCCCGAAATTCGCGGACCAGCATCGCCGTTCGGCCATGAAACACAGCAACGCGGGCGTTTTTGCCGCTTACCAGCACCAACCGGCCATCGTAATTGAACGTAGCCCGCCCGGCGGTGAGGTCCCCATATTTGAATTCGCGCCGGGGCTTTGTGGCGGGCGGGGTAACGAAACTCAGCAACAAACTGAGCAGTAGTAGACTATGCATGGCGGGCGTTAGCGGTAGATGGTATATGTCTTTTTGTAATCGTCCAATGGAATCGTTACGTCTACCCGTTTGAGCAGAATCGCATTGTATTCATCGACCTCAAAAGACGGTACGCCATACATCGTTTTGGTGAAATTAGCCCGTACCCGCTCGGCATCGCGCGGGGCTACTTTGATGCGGTATTTATCGCCGAACAGCCGGGATTTCAACGCGTAGGTCTCACTGTCGGCATCATACGGACCCATCGCAAACGCCTGCCAGTCGGCCGTGTTGCCAAATTTATTGACGATTCGTTCGCGGCAGTCGCGGGTGGTTTGTTCCGTCTGACGGTCTTTGCGGTCCATTCGTTTGCGGTAGTCGTCCGTTTTCTCGAACTCACCCCGTACGCTCCATTTCTGCATGGCGTCGTAGGCGCAGGAAGTAATCCGGGTTTCGGTCCGGGGCGTCCGCCACACCTTCAGCGTCCCGTCGCGGCTGACGCTGGCCAAGGCCGATCCATCAGGATTGAAAACAACCTTTTCGA
>JAYTAC010000765.1:0-6526 GCA_043737755.1 Spirosoma sp. | reverse complement strand
AACCTAAAAAAGCGTGGTTTCAATTTAGAATTGACTCATGTCAAGTATTTGTATAAGCTCAAAAAACTAATAGCATTGGTGGTCATGCTCTAAAGGTGGACATTCAACTTGAAAAACAGATGGTTAATCAGCAGGCTAATCACTGTATCGTGCATCAAAACCGACCGCTCCGGCGGCCCGGTTTGAAAAACAGATCGTGCGACGGGCTAGCCGCTTTATTCGGGTGCATAAGTCCAAATGTTTCCGCTCAATGCTTTGCGTCTGGTCCTTGCCTACCTGATGAATCTCAGTTGGTAATAGATCATAGTAAGCCCGCACCGGCGGCCCGGCACCAGTAATCGGTGAACCAGCGGCTTACCGTCACTCCTGATTCGGCTAACAGCTTCAGCAACCGCTTGAAACTCGCATTGGTCCGTCGGCCAAACAAAAACGCCACCACCTCACCTGTATCATGATCTTCGACCCACCACAACCAACGCGGGTTACGCTTTTTCTGCACGTAAGATCACTGCTCGTCAGCCTCTAAGCGAACCCGAAGCGTAGCTTCGGTACACACGTAGACTGAATTTATAGGGCGGATTTGGGCTGCTTTTTTTAATTGTACTCATGACCGTGTTCATGTTGATCTTCAACACGCGCGCCATATCGCGTATCCCACTCCCATTGAGAGCCATCTCGATGACTTGCTCTTTGATACCGGGTTCATGCGCCCGATGGGTGTAAGCGAGCTGAAAACTGCGGCTACAAGCGTCACATTGATACCGTCGATGGCCATTGGTGCTGAGACCCTTCCGCTGAACTTTGTCTTGGTTGCCACAGCAGCGGCATGAAACAGGGAGAGTTCCCATGTGGTCAAGACGAAAAGTGCACGGTCAAGTCACGACCAAAAAGTGCAAAACAAGTATCAGAATAGCTATTTTATTTCCATCAAAAATGCAATTAATTTGCGTTCTAATCTTAATAAACGACAAAATTAGTCGTATGTTCACAGCTATCAGCATATTTTTTTACACAACTTGATACAGTGCTTTTCAATATAATTTCAGCAAATCTATTAAAATCAATGAAGATCAATTTGCAAATTAACGAGATCAGTCGGGCCCTTAACCAGATTTTGTCCGCGCTCGCACTGGCGATATTACTCGGTAATACGGCATTGGCCCAGCAAGTCATTACTGGAAAAGTGAGCGACTCAGAAAATGGCGGAGATTTACCTGGCGTAAGCATTTTGATTAAGGGCAGCACAACAGGGACAACTTCCAACCAAAACGGCGACTACAAACTGACCGTTCCTAACGAGCGCTCAGTGCTGGTTTTTAGCTACATTGGCTATTTGAGCCAAGAGGTTTTGGCTCAAAGCCGTTCAAATATTGACATAAAGATGGTGGTGGACACCAAGTCGCTTTCAGAGGTCGTAGTGGTGGGATACGGCAATCAAGACCGCCGTGACGTAACGGGGGCAGTGGCAACCATCAAAACGCAGAACCTAAAAGATATGCCCGTAACGAGTATAGACCAAAAAATGGTCGGCCAAGTAGCAGGTGTGCAGGTCAGTCAGGTTTCGGGAGCACCAGGTTCTGGGCCTGTCATTCGGATTCGTGGCTCTGGTTCATTGGGTGCGGGCGACGACCCGCTCTATGTCATCGATGGTTTTCCAGTAACAAGCTATTACAGTAAGTTTTCCAATCCATTGAGTACTATTTCGCCCGACGACATTGAATCTATCTCTATTTTGAAAGATGCTTCTTCGACGGCTATTTATGGATCGAGAGGCTCAAACGGCGTAATCTTAATCACCACAAAAAAAGGGAAACAAGGAGCTGCTAACATTGAGTTTAGTGTCTACACAGGTATGCAAACCATGGCTGAGCGCAACCGCGTAACGATGCTGACCGCCGAGCAGTTTGCCCAAAATAGAATTGACGGGGCTACGCAGTTGGCCGCAATTAGGGGGCTTCCTTTCAATATCAACAATGTGGCAGAGATTTATCGAAATCCAGCGGCTCTGGGCAAAGGCACGGACTGGTTTAAAGAAATGACTCGGTCGGCTCCCATCAGCAGCTATAATTTGAGCATCAGCCGAGGCACAGAAAACCTGCGTTCGGCCATTTCGGTTGGGTATTTTAATCAGCAAGGCACTTTGTTGAACAACGATTTCCAGCGGTTCAACATGCGGGCAAACGTAGAGGCAGATTTAAGCAAGTCCGTCACGGTTGGGTTAAACATTGCCCCTTCGTTTTCAATTAGAAACTTGGTAGATGCCGAAGGACACTTTGACCAGGGACTCATCACACAGGCTTATCTGAATAGTCCATTGCCCCCTGTTTATCAGGCCGATGGTAGTTTTACACCGAATGTTACTTCGCCGGGCATTTTCAATAATGCCAATCCTGTCAATATGTTGGTCAATACTAAACGGCTCGCCAACAATTTTCGCAGCCTTGCCAATGTATTTTTGGCCGTTGAAATTATCCCAAACCTGACGTTCAGAACGACCTTCAACGCCGACTTGATGTTCGACACGCAGGACAACTTCATACCGTCTTCGGTAGGAGGGTTTCGCAATCCGCCGCCAGTGCCTGCACGGGGAAATAATTATGCAGCCCGTACTTACAACTGGCTGACGGAAAATACGCTTTCTTATGCAAGAATCATCAAAAACCACCGCATGACGGGTTTGCTGGGCTATTCGGCACAAAAAGAAATAAGTAACAATTTTTTTGTGAACGGAAACGGCTACGCTGATGATGTGATCCGAACCATCAATGCCGCTTTGGCAATAGGTGTAACGGCTGGAACGGGAAATCCCGCAAGTACTGGTCTCGGCTTTGGAAGTGCCAATAACGTGGGCAATGGTAATGGCATCGGTAGTGGAAAATCGTCGCTGTTGTCGTATTACGGTCGGGTAACGTATGCTTTCAACGATAAATATTTGGTCAATGTGGCGGTTCGTACCGACGGCTCTTCCAAATTTGGGGCAGCCAATCGCTGGGGAACTTTCCCTTCGGCTTCGGTTGGCTGGCGGGTTTCGGAGGAAGGGTTCTTTCCAAAAAACGGCATTGTTGATGACCTGAAAATACGCGCCAGTTATGGTTTAGCAGGCAACAACAACATCGGAAACTTTACAGCTTTGCAGTTATTGGGGCTTGATAACTACGTACTTGGCGGAAAAATAGTAACTGGCCAAGCCCTCAACTCGCTCGGAAATTTGAACTTGGGCTGGGAGCAATCCAAGCAAACCGACGTTGGTTTAGATGTCTCGTTGTTTAAGGGGAAACTTAATTTAGTACTTGAATATTACGAGCGTTTTACGCAAAGTATGCTTCAAAACATTGACATTCCAGCTTCGTCGGGCTTTTTAACTACGTTTACCAATTTGGGTAATGTCCGAAATCGCGGTTTTGAGTTTTCGTTGAATAGCCGCAATCTTAGCCGAGGAAAGCTACGCTGGGAAACCGATTTCAATATTTCTTTTAACCGCAACAAGGTCATCAACTTAGGCAATCGCTCACGCATTGTGTCGGGCGAAAACGGCAGTAACGTTACCGTCGTTGACCAACCGATGGGGATGTTTTTTGGCTACAAAAAAGCGGGTGGGTTCTTTACTTCAGTTGATGACCTAGCCAAATTTCCCCGTGGGGCAGTACAAACCGTTGGCAGTATTCGCTTTCAGGACATCAACAACGACGGAAAAATTGATGCCAACGATCAAACGGTGATCGGAAACCCCTATGCAGATTTCACTTGGGGCATGACCAACCGCGTAACCTACGGAGACTTTGATTTCTCGGTATTGGTAAACGGCGCACAAGGAGGTCAAATTTATGACTACTACAAGCGCTTCTCTTATAATCAAGATGGTGTTTTCAACCTGCACAGCGATGTATTGGGCGCATACAAAGATGTAGATAAACAGGGAAATGGTAACGTCCAAAGTACGGGTTCGGCCTTGGCGGGCGATTCTTTTTCACGTAGTTCGAGCGATGCTTGGGTGCAGGATGCTTCTTACATGGTGCTGAGAAATGCAACACTTGGTTATAATTTCAAACCCAAAAAATACGTAAAAGGCTTACGGTTGTACTTTTCCGGGCAAAACTTGCTGACTGTTTCAGGCTACAAAGGTGGTTTTCCAGAAGTGGGTTTCAACGGCTCAAATTCATTGGCCCCGGGCGTAAACTACGGTAGCTATCCCATTGCCGCCATTTACACAGTTGGACTCAATTGTAAGTTTTAATCAAGATTCAAGATGAAAAAAATAGTCATACTTTTCCTCACGTTGGCGTTGGTTTCTTGCCAGAATAAATTTCTCGAACTAACGCCCGATACCAATGGTTCGGCAGGTAATTTTTACCGGACCAAAGACCAGTTTCTTCAAGCCATCAACTCGGCTTACTCACCGCTGCAAGGTATCCAAAACAACACGATGTGGCTCTTTGGCGAGGTTCGTTCCGATAACACATCTTACCAGCTCAATACGGGCGACCGCTCAGGTACATCACGAGAAGAAATTGATGAGTTTAGGGACATTGACCAGAACCCCAATCTTCAAACGCTTTTCAATAGCAGCTACCTCGGAATTGGCCGTTGTAACCTGCTCCTAACCAAAATTCAAACGGCCACTTTCGACCAGGCATCCCGCAGCCAAATTGAAGGCGAAGCCCGTTTTTTGAGGGCGTATTATTACTTCAATTTGACGCGGATTTTTGGTGATGTTCCTTTGGTTTTGAAAGAAGTTACCACACCCGAGGAGGCTTTTACCACGGCTGTACGCGTGCCGGAAGCGCAGATTTTGACCACTTTGATTGATGATTTTAAAGTTGCTATCACAAAATTACCGGCAAAATATGCAGTTTCTGACATCGGGCGAGCTACTTCGGGAGCTGCTAAAGCCTTGCTTGGGGAGGTTTACATGTCGCAGAAAAACTACACGGCTGCTGCTGATATTTTGAAAAGCATTGAAGCAGAAGGTGGATACTCACTGAACGCAAACTATGCCGACAATTTCAAAAGGAAAAACACGTCAGAATCAATTTTTGAAGTGCAATATGCCGAAGGCGTTGGCGCAAAATGGAGTACGTTTACCTATTCTTTTGCCCCGTTTAATTCGGGAACTTTGTCAACAGGTTTTGCCCTCGGAGTAGGTTCTTCGGCAGGCTGGAACATTCCTACCCAAAGTCTAATCAATGCCTACGAGCCAACCGACAAGCGTTTGGCAGCATCTGTTAACCAGAATTTTATTGACCCAACGTCAAAAAGGATAGTTCCTTTCATTCAAAAATATTCAAATCCACCTTATTTAGAGCGTTTCAACACAGGCGATAATTTTATTATTTCTCGTTTAGCTGATGTGCTTTTGATGCAAGCCGAAGCTTTGAATGAAGCAGGGTTTCCAAATGCGGAAGCATTTACGCTGCTCAACCGGGTACGAACACGGGCTGGACTCGCTGCCAAAAGCATAAACAATGCTGATGCAACATTAAAGGTTGCTTCACAAACCGAGTTCAGAGCCGCAATTGCCCAGGAACGCCGGGTAGAATTGGCTTTTGAAAATCACCGTTGGTTTGATCTGGTGCGTACAGGGCAAGCCGTAATTGTCATGGCCGCCCACGGAGTAGCCGAAAAAGGATTGAAAAGCTACGTTTTGCCCAACGCTTATGCGACTGTAAATCTTAAATTTCCGTATCCGTTTAGAGAAACGCAAATTACAAAATAAATGATTTATTAGTTTTTAGGGCGGCTTTCCTCGAAAGAAAAGTCGCCCTAGATTTATCCATAAAGCAAGATGTCTTTACAGATGAAATCAGTAATTAAAATACTCTTTTTTCTTCTTTTTTGGAATGCAGCTTCTGCTCAAATTTCTGGAAAAACTTTCCAAAACCCACCACAGCAATATGGTATTCGGTGTTGGTGGTGGTGGCTTAATGGCAATGTTACCAAAGAAGCAATCACCCGGGATTTAGAGGAGATGAAAGCCAAAGGTTTTAGTGGGGCGTGTATTTTTGATGCAGGCGGGCATAACCAAAGAGGCAATGGGGATATTCCCGAAGGTCCACTTTGGGGTTCTCCAGCCTGGCGGGCATTGTATCTTCATGCCATCAACGAGGCAGAGCGTTTAAGCCTGGTACTGTCGCTCAGTATTCAAAGTGGGTGGAATTTAGGCGGACCAGACATTACACCCGCCGAAGCTGCCAAACAAGTGATTTTTTCGGAAACAAAAGTAAAAGGCGGCACAAAAATTCAACAGGTTTTGCCCCAACCAAAAGGGTTTGATGGTTTTTATCAAGACATTATAGTGTTGGCAATTCCGACAAAAAACTTCACTAATCGCTTGCCTATCAGGGACTTTGAAAACAAAGCCGCCACCAGAGAAGTAGGTTGGTCGGTGCCAGAAACCCGTCCTTTGTTAACCGATACTACCGCCACCGAAGGAGAAGAAGATGCAAGTTTGGCACAGGTTGCTGACCTGTCAAACTATGTGAAAGAAGGCGTTTTGAATTGGAACGCTCCCGCAGGAGATTGGACAATT
>JAYTAC010000764.1:0-6528 GCA_043737755.1 Spirosoma sp. | reverse complement strand
CGCCGTCGGACTACGAACTGCGCCGGAGCGAGGGCGTGGTGGTGGAGCAATTGATCCGCCCGACCGGTTTGCTCGACCCCGAAATCGAAGTGCGGCCCAGCCTGAACCAGATCGATGATCTGCTCGAATCCATCGACGGCCGCATCAAAGCCGGGGAGCGCGTATTGGTTACGACATTGACCAAGCGCATGGCCGAAGAACTGACCAAGTACCTCGACCGGGTGGGCATTAAAACGCGCTATATTCACTCCGAAGTAAAGACGTTGGACCGCGTCGAAATCCTGCGCGACCTGCGGCTCGGCGTATTCGACGTGCTGGTGGGCGTCAATCTGCTGCGCGAAGGTCTCGACCTGCCCGAAGTGTCGTTGGTGGCCATCATGGACGCCGACAAAGAAGGTTTCCTGCGCGATATCCGGTCCCTGATTCAGACCATTGGCCGGGCTGCCCGGAACGTGAACGGCAAGGTGATTATGTATGCTGACGTGATGACTGGTTCGATGCAAAGAGCCATTGACGAAACCAACCGTCGCCGGGCCATTCAGTTGGAATACAACACCAACAATGGCATCACGCCCAGAACGATCTTCAAGTCGCGCGAAGCCATCATGGGCCAAACCAGCATCGCCGATTCGAAGGTGAAGCAGTTCTACGTCGAGCCGGACGAGATCCGCATTGCTGCCGATCCGATTGTGAAGTACATGGGCAAAAACGACCTGGAGAAAGTCATTTACGACACGCAGGTGAAGATGGAGCGGGCCGCCAAAGACCTGGACTTTTTGGAAGCCGCCCGCCTGCGCGACGAGTTGTTTCAGCTACGGGATAAGCTGAAGACAGAAGCGGTGTAGGCGGTTCCCGGTTGCTTACGTCCTGCCTACCAGTTGCTTACATGTTTGAAATCATTTGATTATATTTACAGTGGTCAGGGAGAGATCCCAGGCCCCTCCTTGAGGTGATGCGCTTCGATCGCGTCACCTCATTGTATTTTACGCTCAATCGTCCCGTCCCGAATTTCGGTTGGTGTAAACCGGTATAGTTTCTCTTCCAGGAGCAACCATATGTCAATCACGTTCTCCGCCCGGTGAATCTGCTGCTTTAGCCCTCTAACTAAATCGCCCTTCGTGATATCACTCATCACATGAATTAGAATGTGGTTAGCCTGCTTCTTAGCGTTGCGAACTTCGCGCTCAATTGCTGATGCCGTAGGCGTGTAGTTGTGCTTGAGCTCCACTATGATATCCTCATCAATTAGATAGGCATCCGGGTTTTTCGTGTGGGGTGTGTTATCAGCGGGTAGAAGTCGCATTTCGAAGCCCTGTTTGGCCAATACAACAGCGGTTTCTACGTTTCGGGCGGCTCCGTGAGATGGGTGACTTATATGCATCTCCACATAACCACCGGATGGCTCGATTTCATTTTTACGAAGGTCAGGATATACAAGCGGATAATAGATATTGGACATGGGTGCTTCCAAAATACGGCGGGGCTTAAATTTGCAAACTAGGAATTTCCGCTAACTTACATCCCACCAGACTCAAACTATCCATCACCATGAAACGCGTTCTCATCATCCTTGGCATTATCGCTGCCGTAGTAATCGTCGGCATATTTACCCTGCGTACCGTCACCAAATCGGGAAGTCCCGAGGCCATTGCACAAACCAACCAAAACGGACTGAGCGTGACGGCAAATTACTGCCGACCATATAAAAATGGCCGCGCCATTTTTGGGGGATTAGTGCCCTACGAAAAGGTCTGGCGAACGGGTGCCAACGAAGCCACAATCATTGTGTTTGCTCAACCGGTGACTATCGCCGGAAAACCATTGAAAGCGGGTAAGTACTCGCTGTGGAGTGTCCCGTTCCCGAACGGGTGGCAGGCAATTTTCAACCGCGAAACCGGTCAGTGGGGTACTAACTACAACCCTGCCGAAGATGAACTGCGCGTCATGGTCAACACACGTCCGCGCAGTCCGGCGGCTGAGCAGTTTACCATCAGTTTCTCGCTTGCCACGGGTGGTGTCGACATGCTTCTGGCGTGGGACGAAACCGAAGCCGTTGTTCCAATTCGCCGGTAAACAACGAATGCCATATCTTCCAGATATGGCATTCGTTGTTTACCGGCGAAAGTTCTCTGCCATAAATTTCAGCGCGTCGGGCAGGCCGGTACGCCAGTAGGTCCAGGTGTGCCCGCCATCCCGAACGCGGTACTGATGAGGAATTTTTCGTTCCGACAGCGCAATGTGCAGCAGCGCGTTGCCCGCCGACAGGGCGTCGTCGTCGCCACAGTCTAAATACCACCGCACTTTGGCAAGATCACTCTCGGGGGCTGACTTCGCCAGCGTAACAGGATTATTGCGTTTCCAGGTAATCGTCAGCCGGTCCTGCCCCTTCACGGAGCCGCTGAAAACAGGGCCAAAAACGCTGTTGTAGCGTTCGTCGGGGATGGCGGTAAACATCTCGTCGGTGCGGGCCGACGCGCTCAGGGCTGCGCATGAGCCGAACAGGTCGGGGTGGTGCATGGCTAACGTGAGTGAACCAAAACCGCCCATCGACAGCCCCGATATGGCCCGGTATTCGCGCTGGGGGCGGGTGCGAAAGGTGGAGTCGATGTGGGGAATCAGTTCCTGCACGAACATGTCTTCGTAGCGGACCTTATTCTGATAATCGTTGATAAAGAACGTTGCGCCCCCGTTGGGCATGACGATAATCATGGGTGGCAACTCGCCCGACTTGATCCTGTCGTCAGCAATGCGGTCGGCTTCGCCAAACTGCACCCAGCCGGTTTCGCTATCACCGTAGCCGTGAAGCAGGTACACGACCGGATATCGCCGATTCGACACGTAATAATCGGGCGGCAGGTAGATTGAATACTTCACGGCCTGATTCAGCAATGAACTATTAAACCGCAAACTCTCAAGCAGCCGCGCCTGTGGTGCCGCCACCACCGGCACCGGACTGTTGTTGGGCTGAGGGGCCGTTAGTTGCGACCGACGGCGCGACTGAGCCGACGCGGTAAAGGCTGAAAGAAGAAGCAACGCACTGAGAAGAGTAAGACGAATAGACATGAACGAGAACAGATTGAAGAGAAGAACCATCAGTCAAAGCTAACCCAAACAGACTGAGCATTTCACCAGACCCATATCCCGATTATTATTGGTTGTGACGCGTCTGTTGTATGTAAACGACCGATTCGACACTTTCTGTCGGTTTTCTACAGTGTGCAAATGCCCCGGCTGTGCACAGTCGGGGCATTTGCACACTGTAGACGGCACGGGTTGTTCGTTGATTGAATGGTCCGCGTCCATTCCCAAACAGCTAAATTTAGTACATTTAGTGCGAACACAGGCAAGGGTAAACCTAAACACCTTACATTCGTTGATACACAACCTTACTGTTCAAACCACCCCTATATCATGGCCAAATTGATTATCGTGGACGACGAAAAAAGCATTCGGGCGGCACTACGCGATATCTTAGAATATGAAGGCTACGAGGTAGACGAAGCCAAAGATGGCGAAGAAGGGTTGGATATGATTTCGCACACTAATTACGACGTGGCCCTGTGCGACATCAAGATGCCCAAGATGGATGGGCTTGAACTGCTGTTGAAAGCGGGCGAAGCCAGCAAAGGCACTCAGTTTATCATGATCTCCGCCTTCGGCAACGTCGAAAACGCCGTGGAAGCCACCAAACGCGGTGCCTTCGATTTCATTACCAAACCGCCCGACCTTAACCGGTTGCTCATCACGGTTCGCAATGCCATCGAACGTGCCAAATTGGTGCAGGAAACCAAAACGCTCAAAAAAAGAATCTACAAACTCAACGAGATCGTTGGCGAGTCGGAGCCGATTCAGAAGGTGAAAGATACCATCAACCGCGTAGCCGCTACCGAAGCGCGGGTGCTCGTTACGGGGGCCAACGGATCGGGGAAAGAGATGGTTGCCAAGCAAATTCACGAAAAAGGCAGCCGTGCCGGTATGCCCCTCATCGAAGTCAACTGCGCGGCCATTCCCAGCGAGTTAATTGAAAGTGAGTTGTTTGGCCACGAAAAAGGTGCATTCACCGGAGCCACGGCCCGGCGCGTCGGCAAGTTTGAGCAGGCCGATAGCGGCACCCTGTTTCTCGACGAGATCGGCGACATGAGCTTGTCGGCGCAGGCCAAGGTATTGCGGGCATTGCAGGAGAGTAAGATCACCCGCGTTGGGGGCGACAAGGAAATAAAAGTAAACGTGCGGGTTATTGCCGCCACCAATAAAGACCTGCGCTACGAAATTGCGAACGGCAACTTCCGTGAGGACTTGTTCCACCGCCTGAGCGTGATTGTTATTCACGTGCCACCCCTGTCCGACCGGCGGAGCGACATTGCGCTGTTAGCTGACAAATTCCTACAGGACATAGCGACCGAATACGGCTCTCCGCTCAAAGACATGACGCCCGACGCCATGACCTACCTTCAGTCATTGCCCTGGACGGGCAACGTCCGCGAACTGCGCAACGTTATCGAGCGCTTGGTGATTATGTGTGGCGACCAGATTACACTGGACGACGTGAAGCTGTACGCGTGATGTAGAGACCGCACCGGCGGACCGGCAAAATCCTGCCGGTCCGCCGGTGCAGTCTCTACATCACCAGCAGATTGCACCCCCGCACGTCGGAATTGTCAAAGCGTCCGATTACACGAAACCCACCGTCTTCCCCGACGTACTGACCCAAATCCTGCGTTTCAATGAATGAGCAGGAGTCCAAATTGGCCAAATCCACTACGTTGATACCCCCGGTGCGACGCTCACCGGTTCGGTCCGGCGAGCGTCGCACCGGGTCGATTGGCTGAAACGGATCGTTGATGTCGCGGAGAAGTACCCGGAGCGTGGGGCTGGGCCGGAAAATACCCGCCCCCGCCGAATACGCCTGCGACAGCAGTTCGGTCATGCCGTATTCGGAGTGAATGGCCGACACGCCGAGCCGCCCGGTCAGCAATTCGTGTACATCTTCGCGAAGCAGTTCCTTCCGCCGACCTTTCATGCCACCCGTTTCCATCACGATCAGGTCAGGGTTGTCGGCTAAAAAGCGCAGGTCGCGGCCTGACTCGGCCCAGTCGAGCAGGGCAAACGTGACGCCGATGAGCAGAACCTGCTTACCATCCGGGTGGTTAGTCAGTTGCCGCAGTCGGTGGGTCAGCTCGTCGAGGTCATCCAGAAAAAAATTAGTCTCGGAAAGTGCGCTCCGTGAGGAGCCGGTCTGGTCCATAAAGCGCTGAACCATGTACACTAACGACGAGTTATTTCGTTCAAGATACGACGGCAGCAGGGCCAGAATGTGGAAATCCCGAAGCGGCCCGTATGTCCGTTCAAAAATCCGGGTGCTCACCGCATCGTATAGGTCCGGGTCGGGCACGAGATGGTGACTGGTGTCGGCCCCGGTGGTGCCGCTGCTGGCAAATGTCAGGGTTTCCTGCGTTGCTTCGTGGGGAAAATCCAGGCCGGTGAGAATCGTGTGGTTTTTGAAAAATCCGATGGGCATAAACGGCACCCGGCTAAGGTCGGTCACTTGAACCGGCTGAACGTTGAGGTGATGCAGATACCGCCGGTAAATGGGATTGTAAGCAGCCTGATAGCGGAAGACAGCCAAAGCCAGCGACTCGAACGATTCGGCGTCGACGGTCAGAATCTGCTGTCGGAGCGATTGCCGTGCTGAAGCCGCTTCGGCGGGTAGAGTTTTGAAAAAAGACAAGATCAAAAACGCGTTTATTGCAACACGACTACAACAGTATGAAACGGCAACAAATTCAACCGTATCTCTTCGCACTGGTCATCGCCCTGAGCCTGTCGGCCTGCTTCAACGAGCCGGATTACTCCGACACGCCGGAACTCAGCTTCATTGACCCGACTCCCTATCGGTATCGGTTGGAGGCCGGGCGGGGTGTGGGCAAAGGCAGGCGGGACTCGGTCGTTATTCAGGTATTTTTTAAAGATGGCGACGGTAACCTCGGCAACGACTTTCCATTATCGAAAGGTGACTCCGACCGATACGCGTCGAAGGGTGGCTGGGGAAATTATCGTATTCGCACGTTTCGTTTGGAAAGAGGTAAATACGAGGAAGTAAAACTCGACGTGCTCAAGACGCTCTATTTCCCCGATCTTAGTAAGGGCAAACCCAAAGGGCCGATTGACGGTCCGCTGGATTTCAACACGACATTTCAATACGGCACTAATTTTCGGATGTACCCCACCAAGTTCAGGATCACCATCCGCGACCGCAACCTGAACGAAAGCAACGAAGTCGAGACGGATACACTGAGCCTGCCGTATCTGAGGTAATCAGCCGCCCTGTCCATTTTTTAGGGGGAGAGACCGGGAAGAATCTTACTCCCGCTTCAGCACAATTCGGAACGTAGTTCCTTTGCCCACCTCCGAATTTTTGACGTAAAGCCGTCCGTTGTGGTATTCCTCCACAATGCGTTTCGCCAGCGTCAGTCCCAGCCCCCAGCCGCGCTTTTTGGTGCTGTAGCCGGGATTAAACACCTTCTGCAT
>JAYTAC010000763.1:0-2652 GCA_043737755.1 Spirosoma sp. | reverse complement strand
TGTCATCGGGCACCATCGACGGCAACCTGATTCGGCATTTACTTTTGGGCATGGCTCACCACACGTCAACCCTCGCCGGAGAGCCATCAGCAGCCACCGGTCAGTTACCCGACCAACTTCGGCAGTTGGCGACCACGCTTCGCAATTTCAGCGACCAATTTTGAAAGGGTCCCGGCTATACGATGAGTGTGCTGCAATCAGAAAACACCGATACACTCAACACGTGAACATTTCCCTTTTCAGGCCAATGCCCGCTGAAAAAGACTCAGCCGGTCGCGCAGGACGTAGCTGCTGATGTCGGGATTCCAGCCGCCCCGAACGCCAATTCCAAACGTGCGCACCTCCGGCGACAGCGTTGCGTATTTGTCCAATGCCCGATACCAGGCCGCCCGGTCGCGGTAGGGTGCCAACAACGCCTGTGCCTGATTGAAGGCCCTATGTTGCCGGGGCGACCAGATCGGCCGCTGCCGGTACACCGCCCCCTGTTTGTTGAGCAGATCGGGCAGGGCGTGCGGTGGTGCTAATGGCAGCAACTCCGCTAATAAATACAACCCCAGTTCAACGTTGAGCAGCCGGTTGGCAACTAAGCCCGGCAACGCATGACGGTGGCGCAACCGCGTGACCAACGGCTCCTGCCAACGCATCAGGTTGACCAGGGCCGGGCGGGGTGCGGAGTGAGTGGACGATAGGAGCGTGTTCATAGTGGTTGTTGTTTATTGTTCTGAACAAAGTTCACCCCGTCAAAACGTAAAGGTTTTACGTTGTTCTTTTTATTTTCTACTTTTTTTATTGGTACTGGCGAAGAGTTGTGTCTGTAGCGGTTACGCCAACATTTTGCGCAGCACCATCAGGCGGTTGCGCGAAAAGCCAACCGTTTTCTCACCGAAGCAGGTGCAGTCCCGATTGACGTCATACGCACTGAGCACGTTGGTTCCGGCAGCATATCGCTCGATGAGCGCGTTCCAGATTGTGGGCTGAATGCAATGGGCCAGTATTATGCGACCCCGGTTCAGGTACTTTTGCTGCCGCTGGGTCCAGGTGGGCTGGTCAGCAAACAGGCCACTCTCTGTGCCCATTAGGGCGGGCAGGGCGTTTGGCGATGCCGTTGGCAGTAGTTGCGACAACAGAAATAATCCCAGTTCAACGTCGAACAGTTGACTCATCGACAAGGACGTGCTCTTGGACGCATTGGGGCGATCCAAACCGGAAAGAATCGGGACTGGCGGAGAAAAGAAGGCAGTGTTCATTAGGCTGGTTGTTTAAAAAATTTGACAGAACAAAGTTCTACCAGCCAAAACGTAACCTTTTTACGTTCTTCTTTTTTGTGTGAAATAAAATGGTGTTTTTTGCCTGACGGAATAGACGCAAAATGTTGCGTCTGTACAGTACACCCTCGAACCATGCCCATAACCCGCTCTGCTTTTCAACGGTATCGCCTGATCGACGAGATCATCAGCCGATACCCGCGTCAGTACTCCAAGCAAAAACTGTTTGAGTTGTGTCAGGAGACGTGTGGCATCCGCTCCGTTTCGTCATTGGAAAAAGACATTCAGCGGCTGCGCGAGGACCACGATGCGCCCATTGCCTACTGCAAACGGCGCAATGGCTACTACTACACCAATCCGCAGTTCCGACTGTTGCGGCTCATGCTCTCGCCCGACGATATGGAAGCCCTCGACTACGCCCGTGAGGTGCTGGCTGCAACGCAGGGGGCATCCGTAGCCGACGAACTGACCAACGCGTTGCAAAAAGTGCGGCAGAGCTTAGACATTATCCGGGAAGTAAAAACTGAGGCCATGACCCGCCGAATCGTGTACGTGGAAGAGCGGATTCTGGGCGGCAACCGGCAGTACGTACCGATGTTGATCCGGGCCATCAACCAAAACCGGCAAATTCAATTTCGCTATACCAAGCACGAAACCGCCAATGTGTCCGCATCGGCAGAACCCCCCAAACTGCGCAGTCTGCACCCAATTCTGCTGCGCGAAGTGGCTGATAGCTGGTACGTGATCGGCTACGATGAAACGACCGGCAAAGAACGCACCTTCGCCTTCGACCGGATGAGCGACCTAACCCTCACCGACGAGCCCTGCGCCGTGCCGCCCGCCGTGCTGACCAACGTAAGCGAACTGTTCGAGCACATCTACGGCATCACCGACAACAGCGGGCCGGTGGAGGAGATCGTGCTGTCGTTTTCACCCCTATTTGGCCGCTACGTCAAAGCCAAGCCCATTCACCAAACGCAGGAGATTGTGAGCGATACCGATACGGAATGCGTTGTGCGGCTACGGCTCGCGCCCAACCGCGACCTGCTCATGCACCTGCGCTCCTACGGCGACCATGTAAAGGTGTTGCAGCCCGCCGGTTTGGTCGACGAAATGAGGGCGTCGCTCCGGGCCGCGCTGGAACGGTATTGACCCTCGCCCTATGCAAACATTCACCGCACTCCTCCAACGATTTGGTCAGAAAGGTGAGAAAACCGGCTGGACGTACATCGACATTCCGATTGACGTATCGGAAGCACTCAAACCCGGTCAGCGAGCGTCGTTTCGCGTGAAGGGTACTCTCGATACGTTCGCCATTAAGTTGGTTGCGCTGATTCCGATGGGGCAGTCGGGTGATTCGGACGGTTTCATCATGGCCGTCAACGCA
>JAYTAC010000762.1:0-2659 GCA_043737755.1 Spirosoma sp. | reverse complement strand
GGGGTGGTCCGGTTTAGCGGCACACTCAACTTGCAAGTTTTGTGTGATACTCATTCTCAACTTGTTCAGGGCTTTTGTAGCCCAGCGACGAGTGCTTTCGCACTCGATTGTAATAGCACTCGATGTACTCAAAAACTTCTGTGCGGGCATCGTCCACGCTCAAAAAGCACCCGCCTTCCAATAACTCCGCCTTTAGGCGGCCGCTTCGGCGGTCCGATCCAAAACGACTCTGCAAACGCATTATCGTAAGGGTCATCGGCCCGGCTCATGCTGGGCCTGATCCGCCACAAACTCACCAGTTCCTGCACCTCATTAGAGATGTATTGCCCGCCCCGGTCAGAGTGGACGATCAGTCCAGCGGCTGGCTGACGGGTTTGCAGGGCTGCCCGTAGTGGCACCAAAATCAGGGCATTCGCTCCGGCGACCCGGTTCCATATTATCATCGACGCGCCAGCCGACAATTCGGCGCGAAAATAAGTCCATCCAACTCCCTAAATAAGCCCATTCTCCGTTAGCCAGGGGCAGGTAAGTGATGTCACTGACCCAAACCAAATCAGGGGCAACAGGCAGAGGCTGATCCAGCAACAGGTTTGGCCAATACCCTTTACCATGTCGGCTGTCAGTCGTGCGCGGCACAAACGACTTAGGCTGAATTGCCTGTAAACCAGCTGCTTTCATCAGCATTCGTACCTGTTGGCGACCTACCTTGTGGCCCTGCTCCTGAAGTTCGGCCATAATCCGCCGACTGCCATACCGTCGTTTGTGTTCGCCAAACACGCGCTCGATTAGCTGTTTCTTGTCCTGTTCAGGCCCGGTTAGCTGATAGCTTTGCCCCCTTTTGTATCGGTAATAAGCTGTCCGGCTCAGACCTAATACCACACATAAGGTCTCGACCGAGAATTCACCACTTAGCATCTCAACCAAATCGTATCGGAGCTTCAGGTGGCCCGGCTGAAAATGCTCAACGCTTTTTTTAAGATTTCGCGTTCAGTTTCAAGTTGCCGCACTCGCTCCTTTAACTGCTGGTTCTCAGTACTGAGTTCGCTTTGACCAGCGACCACTTTTTTACCCACTTGGTTCACACTTTTCCAGCGATAGATCAGATTCTCCGACACGCCCAGGGCGTTGGCAACGTAGGCTGCGGTCTGTCCGCTGTCGAGCATTTTAAGGACTGCTCCGGCAGCCCGGTTCGGCTTTGAAATCGGCGTCGTATTTGCGCCGTGTTTTGGGGGCTTTCTTTGGCGGCATGACCTTGCTAAGTTAAGCAAGTTTGTGTGCCGATAAACCCGACCATCTCAATTTATAGTAGACAGCTTGCCGTCCTAAAGTAGAGTGAATGAGTCCTGTTTTCATATTTCCGCCTTTTATGATTACCAGTATGTAAAGTACTCCATTTTACAGGATAAAAGTAAGCCTTGTCTCACAGGCGGCAAGACAGCCACTGCTAGCAGCCCAATAAGATAAACAAAGTGCCATTTCGAGTACAAGTACATCCTATAACATTATAACAACGAGTGTTGATAGTCCGTTATACAACCCCAGTTCCCCTATATTTGCCCGTCAAACATCATAAATGACAAGAGTCTCATGGATTACGTGCCCTACTACCGGGTCTCCACCGCCGGCCAGGGCAAGAGCGGCCTGGGACTCTCGGCCCAGCGCGAGATCGTCAGCCGCTTTGTTAAAACCGGCGATCAACTGCTACTAGAGTTCGTCGAGATCGAATCGGGTAAGCGGGCCGACCGGCCCCAGCTGACGGCCGCCATCGCTCATGCCAAACAGCACGGCGCCCGGCTGCTGATTGCCAATCTGGATCGGCTGAGTCGCAACATGTCGTTCATCTTTTCGCCGCGTAACTCGGAGGTCGACTTCGTGGCCTGTGACATCCCCGATGCCAACACGCTCACGGTGGGCATCATGGCCGTGTTGGCCCAGCACGAGCGGGAGCTGATCGGTGAGCGGACCCGGGCCGCCCTACAGGCCAAGAAGGCCCAGGGGTTCAAACTTGGCACTCCCAACCTCGTCGCCGCCACCGTCGCCTTGGCCCAGGAGGTGGGCTGGGAGAAAACGTCCGTGCGCGAGATTGCCAAACGCGTCGGCTCCAGCACTATTAAAATATACACCGAATACGGGAGCAAAGACGCCCTGTTGCTGGAAGTGCAAAAGCGGGGCTTTCAGCAGTTAAAAGTCCGGTACGAACGGGCCCTTGCCGTGGAAGTCTCCGCGCAGGTCCGTCTCGTCGGGTTGTCGGCCGCGCACTGCCGGTTCGCCCGGGAGCACAAAACGCATTACGACCTGATGTTTTCCATCAACGGGGCCGTGTGCAAGGCGGACACCCGTGAGGTGCTGCGGGACGCCAGCCAACCCATCCGCCAGGCGTTGCACGCCGCCTCGGGACGCACGGACCACGTGGTTTTCGTGAACTGGTGGGCCCTGGTGCACGGCTTTACCTTGGTCGCGGTTTCCGCCGGGCTGGCAAACGAGGCGGCCCAAGAGACCATGCTCACCCAGTTGATTGAAAATCTTATCAAGGGGCTGCGCTAATTTTTTTGCCGTCTTAATAACTGATGTTACGCCACCTTATGAGCGACAGGTTTAATTTTGACTATGCACTCAACCCTCGACCTATATACTGACTACCTGCTGAGTAGCTTTGGCC
>JAYTAC010000761.1:0-15376 GCA_043737755.1 Spirosoma sp. | reverse complement strand
CGAGGTTTTTGGCGATGTGACGGGTGGCATAGGCCGCCGACCGATCTACTTTAGAAGGGTCTTTACCCGAGAACGCCCCCCCACCGTGAGCACCCTTGCCGCCATAGGTATCGACAATGATTTTGCGGCCCGTCAGGCCCGTATCGCCGTGCGGCCCGCCGATCACGAACTTGCCCGTCGGGTTGATGTAATACGTAATCTCACCGTCGAACAAACCCCGCAGATCGGCTTTCTGGGCGGCTTTCACGCGGGGAATAACGATGTTGATGACGTCTTCGCGAATCTTGGCTAACATCGTGGCGTCGTCGGCAAAATCGTCGTGCTGCGTCGAGACAACGATGGTATCGATGCGGACGGGCTGATCGTCGTCGGAATATTCGATGGTCACCTGCGACTTAGCATCGGGACGCAGGTAGGGCATCAGGTCAGTTTCGTGATTACGGATGGCCGACATTTCGCGCAGGATGGCGTGGGCCAAATCCAGCGGCAACGGCATGTAGTTATCGGTTTCGTTGGTGGCGTAACCAAACATCATGCCCTGATCGCCCGCGCCCTGGGCATTGGCCATGCTCTCAAAATCGGTGCTGTCGGCCTTCCGGTCAACGCCCTGGTTGATGTCGGCCGATTGATCGTGGAGGGCCGAGAAGATGCCGCACGAATTGGCCTCGAACATGTACTCGCTCTTGGTGTAGCCAATTCTACGAATGACGTCGCGGGTGATTTTTTGAACGTCTAAGTACGTGTCGGTCTTTATTTCGCCGGCCAGTACGACCTGCCCGGTGGTCACGAGCGTTTCGCAGGCGACTTTACTGGACGGATCGAAGGCAAGGAAATTATCGATCAAGGCGTCCGAGATTTGGTCGGCAACTTTGTCGGGGTGTCCCTCAGAAACGGACTCGGACGTGAAGAGATAAGGCATTCGTGCTACAGATGCTTGGTTTGACTGCGCAAAGCTAAGGGTTTCCAGACAGGCACCAAACGGGTACGGCGATTGGGTCAGCCAATCAGCTTTCGGCGCAGCACATCGAAAAAAGCAACCGTAAACGGGAATCGGGGCATCGAGATGAACAACCGTAGTTCGTTAATGAGCCGTGTATCTTCATCCAAAAATCGGAATGCGTCGGTGGGGCGATTTTTGGCGTAAAATCGGGTAAAGACATCATCGGCAGGATGCCGATTTTTTTCGAGTACGTTCAAGAATACACTGTCATACAGTTTGAATCGCCCGCTGAACCACGACGGTTTACGGTTTGGCTTACCGGTAGAGGCCAAATTAGTGACAATGTCGCGCAGATACTGCTGCGTACGCTGAAAGGTGTAGCCCGTCGACGCCTTTGTATGCCCGCCCGACGTGCCGATTCGGACGATGTGCTCCGACGGGTTCTCCTGCGTGTGCGTGTCGCTCATAGGAATAACCCCATATTCCGTTTCGGTAATCCGGTAAGGGCCGGTATCCAGAAACCGCTCGATGTATTGCCGGATGTCGGCGTCGTATTCGGCGTCGGTCATCAGCTTATCGTTGAAAAGCGTGAACTCGACAAGAGCAGTTTGCGCGTCGAACGGCATCACATACACAAACCGGCAGTCGCCGTGCTGGGCCACCCGAAAGTCCATAATTTCGGGCTGCTGCGGGTCGAAGCAGGGCTTTTCGGTGTTGATTACCCAGCCTTTGAAATGCTGTAAAAGATTATGATTGCCGGGCTGATCCGTTCGCAATGTGAACGTGCTATCAAACACGTAGTCAGCAATGTACGGCTCATCGTCGGCAATAACGAACCCGCCCTGTGGCGTGTCTTTGATGCGGTTGATGGTGGCCTGCCGACGCTCGATGTTGGGCCACTTGTCGAGTTCGTTCTGCACGAAGGTATAGAAGTCGATACCCCGCATCATTTTGTACTGGTAGGTGCCGAGGTCGAGCAACCCAGCGTGGGTGGTGCCGTGGAAGCTGACCGTATTCCACTTCCGAAACATAATCGACTCGAACGGCCCGGCTCCATTTTCCCAGAAACACCACGTCCGGTCGTTGCGATTTTTCTGATCGCGGTCCAGGATCAGAATCGACTTACCGCGCAACGAGGACTGCGTGATGTAGTACGCCAGACTCAGTCCCGCCATGCCGCCCCCCGCGATTATAAAGTCGTACTTTTTCATGCAGCAAAAATAAAAGTCCGAACCGACGGTTCGGACTCAACTCGTTAAATAATAGGGATACCTAACTGTTTGCAAACCTTTCGACAAAGTTTGTCGTCGAGTTCCTGATGGCGACCGACCGGGGCTTTGTGACCGTTGACCGGATTCAGATAAATAGCGTGATTGGCCCCTTCGTGGTCCAATACACAACCCTGCTTATGAAGATGCCGGAGCAAATCGTTCCGTTTCATTAGCCAAGGTTAAGTCGGTCGTGGTGAATGAAGGGTCTTCGCGCTGGGCTTCGGCTAATGTCGTGGCTTTGTATGAGTCCAGCAACAAATAGAAAGCCTCCGCTAAGTTGACCTTTAGCTCATCCACTGTTTTAGCCTGTGCCAGGGCAGCCGGATATTCGGCAATCTGCCCGACCAGCCAGCCATCCTCACCAGACCAGATTATTGCGGTTAGTTTCATTTACGTCAGGAGTTGTGACAAACATACGACAGTTCTACACGTGCACATGCTTCTCGGCGTGATAACTCGACCGCACCAACGGTCCCGACTCCACGTATTTCAGGCCGCGCATCAATCCCTCTTCTTTATACATCGCGAAAGTCTCGGGGTGAATCCATTCGATCACCTCGTGGTGCATTTTGGTCGGTTGCAGGTACTGGCCCAGCGTCAGAATATCCAATCCGTTCATCGCCAGATCGTCCATTGCTTTGAACATTTCGTTCTGCGTTTCGCCCAAACCGAGCATGATGCCCGATTTGGTACGCTGCCCGTAATCTTTCGTCCGGCGAATCTGCTCCAAGCTGCGTTCATAGCGGGCCTGTGGCCGAACGCGCCGGTAGAGCCGCTCCACCGTTTCTACGTTGTGTGACACCACTTCCTGCCCCGCCGAGATCATCCGGTCGAGGGCTTCCCAGTTGCCTTTAGTGTCGGGAATGAGCGTTTCAATGGTCGTTTGGGGCGATGCTTCCTTAATGAGCCGCACCGTCTGATACCAGATTTCGGCACCCCTGTCTTTCAGCTCATCCCGGTTGACGGACGTGATGACGGCGTGTTTGACCTTCATGAGCACAATGGCTTCGGCCACACGCCGGGGTTCATCAGTATCGTATTCGGTTGGGCGACCCGTGGCGACGGCGCAGAACGAGCAGCTTCGGGTGCAGATATTGCCCAAAATCATAAATGTAGCCGTTCCTGCGCCCCAGCATTCGCCCATGTTCGGGCAGTTACCGCTTTCACAGATGGTATGGAGTTTATGCTCGTCTACCAGCTTGCGCACTTTTGCATATTCGGGACCGATGGGTAGCTTCACGCGCAGCCAGTCGGGTCGTTTCCGGCTGCGTTGCTGTTCGGAGGGTATTACGGGTAGTTCGATCATGGCACCTCATTCCTTTCTACCAAAATTCGTTTTTCGGGCGTAAAGTTCAGCTTCAGGTATCCATGAACAACCAGCAACCAGCCGTTCAAGTCATGCCGATTAACTGCTGGCGACTCACTGTCTACTGTTCGCCGTAGCTACTTCTTATTTCCGAAAAACACGGTGATGTAGCCCGAGGTGAAGAAATTTCGGTTGCCGTCGGCGCGGTTGCCGCCCGGTGTCGTGTTGGGGATAATGACGACCCGGTTGGGGAACACCTCGGTCAGAAAGCCGATTTCAACGCCGGTCGTGCTGGTTCTGAACGCGCTTAACTCAAAGCTGAGAGCCGCTTTTATGTTAAGTCCGACGGTGAATTTAGATTCGCCCAAACCCTGAAACAGGCTGCCTTTGCCAACGACGGACTCCCCGGTGGGCGTGGTCGACCCGTTGATCTGCGACGCCGGAACCTGCCGGGTATTGTTACCCGACGACACTTCGAGGTAATAGGGTTTGATGATTCCCAGCGATGGTCCACCGGCTAAGATACCACTCACTGAGATGCCCTCGTCGCTGCTGCGCTGAAACAGCTTTACCTCGCGGCCATACTGAGGGCGCACCACGAACAGGTAGTTTTCTTTGCCTTCGATGAAGCGTGACCCAAACTGGCCAAGCGACGACGAGATTTCTTTAGGGTGCCTTACATTGACCAATTCAACGCTCAGATACCGGTACTGGGGATGCCCCAGCAAGGTGCCGGACAGCAGTTTGGACTGCCGGAATGCTACCCCGCCGATGATGCCGGAATTGGTATTCGTGGTGACGCCAAACGTAGTGATGGTCCGGTAATTTTCATCCTCCGAATCAGTGGATTGGGCATACGCAACCGGAGTCAGCAACGGCAGGCTACTCAGCACTAAGCTAATCAATAGGGGTAGTCGTCTCATCGCTGTAAAATCCTGAACTAAAACTAATCAATTTGTCTGTCTCCACAAAATCAGCCGGGTCCATTAGCGTAACCGGCCTGTAATTTATATGTTTAACTCCACAGTTGGTAAGTTTGTGAGTCCATCCGTCAGTCGATAGCTGACCCATTTGCTTACCAACTGATTAACGCACAAATCATTCTTATGGCAACCATTCACATCGACTACCTTGGCGGGCTGCGCACCGACTGCGCTCACCTGCAATCCGGGATGCATCTCCACACCGACGCTCCAACCGACAATCAGGGCCGGGGCGAAGCCTTTTCACCGACCGATTTGGTGGCCAACGCGCTGGGCACGTGCATCATTACGACGATGGCGATTTTTGCCCGACGCGACGGTATCGACCTCACCGGCAGCGCACTCGACGTAACGAAAATTATGACGAGCCAACCGCCCCGGCGCATCGCCCGCATTGAAATCGACCTCACCCTCCGGGCCACTCCCCTGCCCGACGACGATACCCGCGCCCAGCTGGAGAAAATCGCTCACACCTGCCCCGTCGCCATCAGCCTGCACCCCAACGTGGAGCAAGTTGTGAGCATTCGGTGGGAGGAGGGCGTTCCGGCTTAGTTGGTGTCCTCTTATTACTGAAACAGTGCGAACAATCCTTTTTTTAATTTCAGCCGCACGATCCGTCCCGGATTTTCAGCGTTAAATTTTGCCAGAATAGCGGGTTCATACTGCCGGAAAAACTCGGGATCAAAATTGGCTGAGGGCAGGTGCTCCAGCACGTGCTGAATAGTCTTCCCGGCCGAAATCCACTCCTGCCAGACTTCCTGCCGCTGCCGGATACCCAGCGTGTTCATACCCGTCACGGCCTGACTATCGGACCGGTAGTTGATGCGGAAAGCGATTTTTCCGGCGGGGTGCTCCCAGTAAAACGTCCGTTCAGACTCGTCTTTGGGCAGGTAAGCCGTTACGTCGCCGTAGGTTTGGTACTCGATGTCGAAGAACTTGGCCGAGTTGAAAAAGACGCCCGGCTGGTACGTTGTTTTCTTGCCGGCAATAATTTTCGCCACGGTTTCGCCCATAATCCGGCCGGTATACCAGATTTGTTCCTGCGGTCGGCGCGATGCCCCGCCGGGACCTTTGGGGGGCGTTCGATGCTGGCTACAGTCGCCGATGGCGTAGACGCCGGGCAGGTTCGTTTCCAACCGTTCGTTTATCAGGATGCCCCGGTCGGTTTCTAATGGCGTGTTTTTGAGGAAACCGATGTTGGCACTAACGCCAACGGCCAAACCCACAAACTGAGCGGGGATAACCTCCCCCGTTTTCAGCACCACCGACCCGGCACGGCCTGTTCCATCATCCCGAATTTCGGCCAATTCGACCCTGGTCCGCAGCTCAACATGGTGCTCGCGGATGTGGCGCGTCACCAATTCCGACTCTTCGGCGGGCAGCACAGTATTCCAGAAACTCTCCTCACGCACCAAGAATGAAACGTGTATGCCCCGCGAGAGCAGCATTTCGCACAGTTCAATCCCGATCAATCCGCCCCCCACAACCACCGCCTGCCGGATGTCTTTGGTATCGGCTTCCATTTTGTCGAGGTCGGGTTTGCCGTAAAGACCCTGAACGCCCTGCAAATCCTGACCCGGCCAGCCGAAGAAATTGGGTTTGGAGCCAACCGCCAGAATAAGTACGTCGTATGGAAGCGTCTGACCGTCAGCGCAGTTGAGCGTTTTTTGCTCAAAGTCAACGTCCGTCACCTGCGCCCGCAACAGGTCGATCCGGTTTTTGGCCCAGAACCCGTCTTCGTAGAGTTTGGTATGATGAAATTCGAGGTGGCCCATGTACACGTACATCAGGGCCGTGCGGGAAAACGGGTGATCGGTTTCGGACGAGATAACCGTGATTCGGTCGTCGCCCTGTTTCCGAAGTTCGCGGGCGGCCGTGATACCGGCAATGCCGTTGCCAAGAATGACGATGTGGCGCATAGAAGAACACAAGCCGGGAAGTTGACCGGCCGATCATCAAAGTACGACAATAGACAGGTGTCGGTTTGTTAATTAGCCGACAAACCGACAAAAAAGGCCGACTCCCGCAGGAGTCGGCCCGTAACCTGCCAAGGTCGAGGTAAAATCTATTTAATTCCGCTTTTCACGGGTCATCGACATCGACGCCCCCGTGCCGCGCCGGGCCGACAACTTCTGCAAACGGGCCGCGTCCTGCTGCGACATGATTTGCAGGGCCGAATACTCGGTCTTGCCCGTGATGAGGGGGAAGCCCGCCACCCGCTGAGCCGATGAACACTGAACGCAGGTCGTGGCCGTTAGAAGGGCTTTCAGCCGCGCTTCAGGAATCGAATTTCCACACTTTACACAGTACATAACGTTGTTAGTTGCTTATCTAAAAAATACCAATGCGTACTGGAAAGTGCCTTTTTGAGTGTTTTATTCCTCCCAGACGATCACCTCCTCCCGCCCGAACCACGGCTCGTATTGGGTGCCGTAGCGGGCGTCGATTACGTTGCGTTTCATCTTCATGGTTGGCGTCATCAGATCGTTTTCCACCGTCCAGGGTTCTTTCATAACAATCAGTTTACGGACGCGCTCGTAGGTATGAACACGCTCATTGAGGGTGTCGAGCGTCTGCTGAAGTCCCTGCGCCACCGTTTGCCGGTCGGACTGGCGGGCCACTTCCGAGAGCACAATCAGCGCGATGGGCTGGGGAAGTTGCTGCCCCGTCACGCACACCTGCTCGATGTGGTTATTGTCGGCAAAGCCAAACTCGATCTGCGACGGAGCAATGTACTCACCTTTGGGACTCTTGTACATCTCTTTCACCCGGCCCGTGATGCGCAGAAAACCTTCCTTGTCCACCTCGCCCACGTCGCCCGTGTAGAGCCAGCCGTCGTTGATGGTTGCCGACGTCAGGGCCGGTTCGCGGTAATAGCCGAGCATGGTCCACCCTGATTTGGTCTGTATTTCGCCCGTTTGGGGATCGGTACGAACCTCCAGCCCCTCGTTGATTCGCCCGACGGTGCCGTCCTTTATTTTGTCGACGGGCATCATCGACACTGCGCCCATATTCTCGGTCATACCGTAGGCTTCCTGAATAACGATGCCCAGTCGCCGGAACCATTGAATGAGCGAGATGGGCATGGGCGCGGCTCCTGTGATGATAAGTTTAGCGTCGTTCAGCCCCAGCCCCTGGCGGATTTTACGCTTCACAATGCCCGACAGAATGGGAATTTTCAACAGCGTGTCGAGTTTCTTCTGCGGCATTTTGGCTAAGATTCCCATCTGAAACTTCGTCCAGATACGCGGCACGGCCAAAAAGTGCGTAGGGCAAGCTACGACGAGGTTTTGGGCGAACGATTCCAGCGATTCGGCAAAATAAATCGTCCCGCCCGTTCCCAAACCCGTTGCCTCCACCACGTTCCGTTCGGCGATGTGGCAGAGCGGCAAATACGAGAAGAACCGCGTTTCGGCGATATCATAGCGCATTTGCTCCCGCGTCTTGCCCATCACCTGGGCTACTGCGTCGTAGGTCATCATCACCCCTTTGGGATTGCCGGTGGTGCCCGATGTGTAAATAATCGTGAACAGGTCATTCATGTCCGGCAGCGGATTTCCCGTCATGGGTTCGTGATTGGCCAGCACATCGCCCCACTGCACGGCCTCCGCATCGACGGAGGGCGAACCGGGCGCGTAACCCGGAAAGGCAATCCTGTGAACGGTCGTCGGTACGCTTGCTTTAACGGCATCCCAACCATCCAACTTCCCCACAAACAGCACCTGGCATTCGCTGTGCTCCAGTACCTGCCGAAGCTGCGGCCCGGTGAGCGTTGGGTAGAACGGCACCGACACGTGACCGCTCATCAGAATGGCCAGATCGGCAATAATCCAGTGAGCGCAGTTTTTGGAAACCAGTCCGATGTTGCTTTTGGGCGGCAAACCGAGCGAGTTGAGGTAGGTGGCCATGATGCGGGCTTGCCGTCCGGCCTCGGCCCACGTGACATCGACAAAGGCGTCGCCCACGGGCTGGCGCAGGAAAATCTTTTCCGGCTGCGATTGCTCCCAGTTGTAGAAGCAGCCAACGAGCGTATCCAATTGCTGATTGATGCGAACGAGCGATTCCATAGAAGAGGTCAGAATAAAAATGGTATTTTAGGAAGAAAAATCAATCCGATAACAAGCGAAATATACGCAGAATTGTGTCAAACCTGCAAGACCCAGGTTCCCAACCCTGAAGGAGTGGGCTGATAGCTTCGCCCTATGGCATGGCACTCAACCGCCTGACATTATCAGCCTACCCCTTCAGGGTTGGGGGCAAATTCAGCGGGCTGCGCCTGCTTTCCCCCTCCGGTTCTTCCGCCAGCGTTTGATATCGGCCGTCAGGTTCTCGAGGAAAAACGACGGACCAACCGATACGTAGAAGCCGCTATAATTGACCTGACTAACGGGTACGTCTCTCTTAAAAATGAACCGGTAACCGGTCAGCACATTAAAGCCGAACCAATGGAATGGCCGAAACCAGCGCAGGTTCGGAAACTGATAGGATGCCGACACGCCAACACCAGCGGGCAGAAAAACGCCCCGCACGATCTCGTTCCCGGCCGACCGGTCGTTGCTGCGTTCGTAGCGCGAATGGCCGTAGCCGATCTCGATGGGCAGGCTGATTTCGACCGCTTTTTTTCGGAACAGATACGGCTCAAAGAAAGCCGTCACAATGCGCAGATGCCGCGTAACAGCCTCGTTGGTAGCGGGGAGCAGGCCCGGTCGGTTTATTCGCTGGTTAACAAAATAGAAGCCCACCCCCGCTTTGAACGCAGCCCTTAGTCCTTCGGTATCGGCATTGCCCGGACGCCGACGGAATGGAAACAGGAAGCCGGACCTAACTCCGTAGACGCTGACTGGTGTTCGACGACCGTTGTCGTTGCGGGTATCGTTGAAGAAGAAAAAACGCTGGTCGGTCGAGGCCGTGAAAGTGAGTGACCTGGGGCGGGCAACGGAGATACGGACTGAGTCGGGCGGTTGATCAGCCGGACCAGACAAATGGACAGATTTTTCGACCGATGCGCCGGATTGGGCGAGGACAAACGATCCGGTACTCAACCCAACTCCGATGAGTAGTAACGAAGGCCAAAAACGGCTCATAGTGATGATGACAGTATGGAAACACAACCGGTAAACCCATCAATGGTTAAGGAGACCAATCGCCGGGTGAGTTTTGAGTAACATTTTACGTAACAACCGGTTGCGCTTTAACACTCAATACATTCAGCATTATGGCAACGAAATCAGACGACACGACGACAGCCCCCAAAACAACAACCGCCAAAAAGAAGAGCGGCAAGAACGACAATTATGACAAGCCCGACCTGCGTGAAAAAATCAAGGAAGACATCATGGCGGGCGACAAGGGTGGCAAACTCGGTCAGTGGAGTGCCCGCAAAGCGCAGTTGCTGACGCACGAGTACGAAAAAGCGGGGGGCGGCTACCTCCACGATGAGCGTACCGAATCGCAGCAGCATTTGCAGGAATGGACCAATCAGGATTGGCGAACCGAAGACGGCTCCTCAGCGGACAAAGGGGATAAAACAGCCCGGTACTTACCCGCCGAAGCCTGGGAGAAGTTGACACCGGCGCAGCGAAAAGCCACGAACGCCAAAAAGCTGAAAGATTCTCAAGAAGGGAAAGCCCGCGTTTCCAACACCGAAAAAGCGAAAGAGGCCCGCAAAAAGGCGAGTGAGTAAGAGAGTGGTGTGTCCAACTTAACTCCGGGTTACATCAGTAGAACGCCCCGGATCAGCCGCTTTGTGCAATATAGCCGTAGGCTGTATCACTAAACCTTGACCCCGAAGCCCTATTCCGACTACACCGCCGAAGAGCTTGCTCTCGACGACCTCTTCGTTCGATGGGTCCAACACCCCAACGATGAAGAGGTGGCCGCACATTGGCAACTGTGGAGCAACCATAACCCGCACCGTGCCGACATTGCCGAAACAGCCCGCGAGCTAATTCGCACAGCGTCACTGCCCGCTGGCCTGCCGCTGTCGCACGACGACGTATCGTCCGTGTGGGGGCGCATCCGGGTATCGCTCCAGACGATGGAAGACGTGCGCCCGCTGCAACCCGATGTGCGGGCCGTGGTGGGCTGGTGGTATTTTCTTCGAACGGCAGCAGCCGTGTTTGGCCTGATTATGCTGGTAAGCTGGGCCGTGTGGATGCAATACGGACCGGGGCAATCGGTCAGGACCATCCGAACAAGCATCGACCAAACCCGCTCAATTCGTCTGCCCGACAATTCGACCGTCAAATTATACGCCAACAGTTCGGTGCGCTACGCCCGGCGGTGGTCCGACGAATCGCCGAGGGCCGTCTGGCTACAGGGCGAGGCCGATTTTTCGGTTGTTCATTGGGCCGATACATCCTCGGCAAGGCTGTTCCGGGTGCACACATCCGACCTGACCGTTGAAGCCATTGGCACCACGTTTCGGGTGCGGCAGCGGCCCGAATGCACCCAAGTTGCCCTGACGTCGGGCAAGATAAACTTACTGCTGAACCAGCAAAACCCCATCCGGCTCCAGCCCGGTGATTCCGTCGAGATCACTGCCGGGTCTGTCCAGGCTTTACCCTGATTAATTATGTACTTAAATCTGTACCTGTGATGTGTAGAACAATTACCAGATTACCCCAGCCGTGGCTTTCGTTGCTCGGCCTGACTGCCCTGACGCTGCTGGCGCAACCCGCGCTGAGTGCCCCGCTTCCGTTCCGATCAGTTACAGAGAACCCTGCTCAGGAACGCACCGTGACGGGCCGCGTCCTCTCCGGCGATGATAATGCGGGGCTGCCCGGCGTGAACGTGGCCGTGAAAGGCACCACGCGCGGCACCACCACCGACGCCAGTGGCAACTATCAGATTGCCGTCCCAGACAACCGGGTAGTACTTGTCTTCTCGTCGGTTGGGTTCGTTCCCCAAGAAGTGACCGTTGGCAATCAATCGGTGGTTAACCTGACGCTGACCGCCGACGACCGGTCGCTGAATGAGGTCGTCGTCGTCGGTTACGGTACGCAGCGAAAAAGTCAGACCACCGGTGCTATCTCATCGGTGAGTGCCAAGGAGATTGCTGAACTGCCCATTACCAACGCCCGGCAGGCATTGCAGGGCCGGGCCGCCGGGGTCGACGTGGTCCAGAACGGCAGCAAACCCGGCGCGGGGGTGACGGTCAGGATTCGTGCCCGCCGGTCCATTAACGCCAGCAACGATCCGCTCTACGTGTTGGACGGAATTCCATTAGCGGGTAACATTGACGATGTAAACCCCAACGACATTGCCGGTATTGAAATCCTGAAAGATGCCTCGGCCACCGCTATTTACGGTTCGCGGGGAGCTAACGGGGTCGTGATTGTTACTACCAAACGGGGTAAGGCAGGCAGCACAGTCGTGGCCTATGACGGCTATTATGGCACATCAAGCCCGCTTGGCCTGATCGACGTGATGGATGGCCCGCAGTTCGCCGAATACAAACGCGAGTCGCGCCGGGCATTGGGTACAGGCGTGGGGGGTTACAAAGACGCCAGCGGTGCCGCTGTTCCGAGTGGTCAGACGAATGCATTCGCCGATAACGCCCTGTTCGAAGCCGTTGAAAAAGACGCCTTCACGCAGGGCCGCTCCACCGATTACCAGTCGTATCTGCTGCGGACGGGACGCATCCAAAGTCATAATGTATCGGTACTTGGTGGCTCGGAGAAAACGCAGTTTGGTCTGTCGGTTGGCTATTTCAACGAAGTGGGTATCATCAAAAACCAAGATTTCACCCGTTACAACTTCCGGCTGGCTATTGATCACCAGATCAGCAAGAAAATTCGCGTCGGCCTGACCTCGCTAAGTGCCTATGGCCTGCAAAACGGGGAAAATTTCAACCCCTACGGCGGTGCGCTCCAGGAAAATCCACTCGGCAAACCCTACGACGACAAGGGTAACCTGATCTTTTTACCCACTCCCGACGGGTTGCGGACAAACCCGGCGGCTGAAGTAGTACCGGGTGCACAGGTTGACTTAGTCAAACGTATCCGAACGTTCAACAGTATCTACGGTGAGTGGGACATCATCAAGGGGCTGAAATACCGCGTCAACTTTGGCCCTGACTTCACCGACCGGCGCGTTGGCCGCTTTGTTGGCAGCCAGACCAACGCCCGGCGCGGGGGCGACCCAACGGGCTTTACGGGGTATGAATACCAGTTCAACTACACGCTGGAGAACATTCTGAATTACCAACGATCGTTCGGAGAGGTGCATAACCTGAATGTGACGGCCCTGCACTCGTTCCAGCGCGACGACATAGAGATCGGCAACATAAACGTGACGGGGATTCCGGCCGAAACCCAGCAGTATTTCAACCTCGGTCAGGCAACCATCATCAGCGGTATCAACACTGGCCTGACCCAGTGGACGCTCAATTCGTATATGGGTCGTGTTAACTACGATTACAACGATAAATACCTGTTGACCGTGACGGGGCGCTACGACGGGTCGAGCCGGTTTGGGGCCAATACCAAGTACGGTTTCTTCCCTTCGGCAGCTTTAGGCTGGAACCTGAGCAACGAACCGTTTTTGAAGGGTAGTGCTTCAGTCGATTTACTGAAACTACGGGTCAGCTACGGCTCCACAGGTAACACGGCCATCAACCCCTACCAAACCCAGACTCTGCTGACGCGCACCACCTACGCTTTCAACGCTACGCCTGCCTACGGCTACCGCCCCAACAACATTGGCAATTCGGATCTGAAGTGGGAAACAACCACAACGGGAAACATTGGGGTGGACTTCAGCCTGTACCGGGGCCGCGTGTCGGGTTCGGTGGAAGCCTACCGGGCCAACACCCGCGACCTGCTGCTGTTAGACCAGCTACCCTTCACGAGTGGCTTCGGCTCGGTACTGCGTAACGTAGGGAAAACCCGCACCGAAGGACTGGAGGTCACCCTGTCAACGGTGAACGTCAAATCAGCGTCGGGCTTCAAATGGACCACCGACATCCAATGGGCACGTAACCGCGAATCCATCGTTGAACTCTTCAACGGCAAGGCTGATGATATTGGTAATGCCCGCTTCATTGGTAAGCCGCTGACGGCCTATTTTGATTACAAAAAGATTGGCATCTGGCAGCTAAACGAAGAGTCGCAGGCCGCCAGCTTTGGCCGAAAGGTCGGCGAAATAAAAGTCGAGGATAACAACGGCCGAACCACCAAGGGGGAACTGACGGGGCAGCCCGATGGCAAAATCAACGCCGACGACCGCATCATCATTGGTTCGCAGGTGCCCGATTTCTCCGCCGGGATGACCAACCGCTTCAGCTACAAAGGCTTCGATCTGTCGTTCTTCCTGTTTGCCCGCGTGGGCAGCACCATCCGCAGCGGTTTCCACACGGCGTTCAACTCGCTGGCAGGTCGTTACAACAACTTAGACATCGACTACTGGACACCCAACAACCCGACCAACGAATTCCCACGGCCCAACCAAAGCCAGGAGGCCCCGGTGTTCAATTCCACCCTGCAATACTACAGCGGCACTTTTCTGAAGGTGCGGAATATCAACTTCGGCTACAACGTTCCGGCGTCGTTGACTCAGAAACTGCGCATGAGCAGCCTGCGGGTGTTTGCCTCGGCCCAAAACCCGTTCAACTTCTCGGAGTACCGCTCCAGATACAAGGGTATCGACAATGAGTCGTTCGACTCGGTAAACGATGGTCAATCGCCATCCGTCAAGCAGTTCACCGTCGGTATCAACGCCAAATTTTAAGAACCTGATCATCCATGAAAAAGTCATATCTATTTGTTGGAGCGCTTACAACCGGCTTACTGCTGGGTACAACCGCCTGCAAAGACATTCTTGTTGAAGTTCCTATTTCGCAGGTGGGAGCGCAGTACATCAACACAGCCGCCGGGTTTGAGGCTGCAGGCCGCGCAGCTTACTCGACCCTGCGCGACTTCTACGGCCGCGAGATCGGCATGAACCTGACCGTTTTCGGCACGGACACGTACACGATGGGGGCCGATGGCAGCTACAAGTACATGAACCAATACCTCTCGCAGTTCGACGGGCGGGTAGACATTCTGCGCGACCTCTGGAACAACTTCTACGTGGGCATCAACACAATGAACATTGTCATCGACAACGGTGCCGTCGTGACGGGTCTGGATGCTGCCCTGGTGAAGCGCCGGGTAGCGGAGATGAAGTTTTTGCGGGCACACCACTATTTTGTGTTAGTGCAGACATTCGGGGGCGTAGCACTGCTCACAAAGGGTAACCTTGCGCCAACCAAGGAATTCTCCCGGGCTTCGGTTAAAGATGTTTATGCCCAGATCACGAGCGATCTGGAATCCGCTTTAGCCGACCTGCCCAACACGGTCCCTTCTACCGAGTATGGCCGAGCCACAAAAGGAGCCGCTGAACACCTGTTGGCACGGGTATACCTGACCAAGGGCACCTCGGAAGCCGCTGCCACCGACGACTTCACCAAATCGGCAACCTATGCTACTAACGTCATCAAAAATTACAACTATGCCTTGCTGACTGATTTCGCCAAGGTATTTGAACAGGGCGGTGGAGAGATCAACAGTGAGGTGATTTTTTCGACGCAGTACACGTCCGACGCGCTCACTGCCATCGGGATAGCCGGGGGGGGTAACGTCAACGGTAACCAGACGCACCTTTACTTTGGCATGGAATACGACACGCAGGCGGGTATGCAGCGCGACACACAGAATGGCCGTCCCTTTAAGCGGTATCGCCCGACGACCTACATGCTCGAAACGGTGTTTGCTCCGGCCAACCGGGTGAATGATTCGCGCTACAAAAAAACGTTCAAGGACACTTGGTTCAGTAACCGGCCCGGCACCTTTACAGCGCCCATTTTCGACGATTCGAAAACGACGCTGACGTTTGC
>JAYTAC010000760.1:0-2661 GCA_043737755.1 Spirosoma sp. | reverse complement strand
ACGACCTATCGCCCCTGCTCGCCTACTGCGACGACAAGTTGGCCAATCTGCTGTTTGCCAGAGAATTAGCCCGCCGAACGGCCGGACAGGGTGTTGTGTCGTATTCGGTGCATCCGGGAGCAGTGCGAACTAACTTTGCCGCTAACACGCCGGGTTTGCTGGGGAAGGTTTTTTCCTTGGCCGGACCTCTGATGCGTACGCCCGAACGAGGGGCCGAAACGTCGGTGTTTCTGGCATCGGCCCCGCTCAAACTCATCGGCGAACGTAACAACGGCGGCTACTTTGCCGACAGTGCCCCCAAAAGCACCTACAACCGTGATATCACCGACGAAAAAGCGGCCTGGCTTTGGGAGAAAACAGTCCCCTATTTGTAAGCCAACCACTACTTCACCAGTGCCACCGATTGTCGATACGTCACTCGGGTGCCGTCGGGAAACCGGCAGTTGAGCGCATACGGATAAACTCCCGGCGGTGCCTCGCTGCCGTCGGCACGCTGTCCGTTCCAGAGCGGCTCGCCGTTGGTCAGCGTGAAATCGGTCCGGCTGTAGACAACGCTCCCCCATCGGTCATAGACCACGAATTGCGCAACGGCGAGTGATGGGAAGCCGAAATAGCTGGCGAGGGCATCGTTCAGGTTGTCGGCGTTGGGCGAAAAAGCCATCGGCAGGTGAATGACGTTGGCACAGTCGGCCGTCAGAAGTACCGGACGGGTAGTTACGCAGGCGTCCTTGTTCCGCACCGACACCGTAAACGCACCGGCACTGAGTCTGTTAAAGACGTTGCCGGACTGAAACGACTGCTCGTTGATCGAAAATGTGTACTGACTGTCAGATTTGGTAGTGGCCACGGTGATAGACGCATTTCGCTGTCCACAGGCTTCGGGCGTCACGATTACGTCGGTAATGGTTGGTGCCGTGCTGGGGGTGATGGTTATCAATCGCCCGGCCGTGCAGCCCGTGCTATCCTGGGCAAACAGCGTGTAGGTGCCCGCCCGCAGGCTGTCGAAGGTGCTGCTGACCTGCGCCCGTCGCCCGTCGGTACTGAACCGGATTGGTCCCACTCCCCCCGCCACCGTGATCGAGGCCCGGCCGTTGGCCAGTCCGCAGGTGGTCGGAACCGTGTCGGCGCGGACGATGAGCAGCGGGTTGGATGCGGGCAGGCGAACGGTCTTGCTGACTTCACAGCCGCCGACGTCGCGCACCCAGGCCGTATAATTGCCGCCCGGCAGGTTCGTGAACCGGGATTCCGGTTGGTACACCAATCCGTCGGTGGAGTACGCCAATGGACCATTCCCGCCGGTTGCTCTCACGCTCAGTTCGCCGTTGGCCGTTCCGCAGCGGGGCGGGGTCGTGATGAGCGTGTCAATAACGGGGCTGTTGCCCGCCACACTCGCCGACTGCGTGGCCGTGCAGCCCGCACCGTCGCGCAGTTGAACCCGGTACTGACCTCCTCTCAGATTGGGAAACGTGCTGCTTAGCTGATAGATCCGCCCGTCGGCACTGTATTCCACCGCCCCGTTGCCCCCCGACGCCGTCACAATCAGACTGCCGTTGGTTTTTCCGCAGGTGGCGGGCGTCGCCACTATGCTGGCGATGCCAACGGAGAATGACACGGGCAGCGAGACTGCCTTTGAGACTTCGCAGCCCTTGGCGTCCCGCACACGGGCGGTGTAATTGCCACCCAGCAGGTTCTGAAAGAGCGGCTGGCTCTGAAACGTGGTGCCATCGACAGAATACCGGAGCGCTCCCGTTCCGCCGGTGGCCGCCAGTGTTATCTCGCCGGTAGCCTGCCCGCAGCGGGGTGAACTCGTCTTTACATCGCTCAGGGTTGGGGCCGCGCTGGCCGTGACAGTAACCACCCGCTCGGCCTCGCACCCGGCCTCGTCTTTACCGGCAACGGTGTAGGTGCCGGGACCGAGGTTGGTGAATGCGGGCTGTGCCTGGAATGCGCCACCATTGAGTCTGTACTGCCAGTTGACCGCACCCGCAGACGACACGGTAATGGTGCCGTTGGTCTGGCCGCAGTCGACGTTGGTGGCCGTGGCGGTGAAGGTCGGCTCAACGACCTCGATGGTGATGGGTACAGTCGGACTTTCGCCTTTGTAGAGCGTCTGGGTGATGTAGAACGTGGTTGTCCGGGTGATTTTGGGGCTGAAGGTGTTGCCCTGGGCAAGCAGATTCGTTTTTGTCGCCGACGAATACCAGCGGATATTTTTGCCCGTAACGAGCAGATCAGTGGGTTTGCCCTTGCAGAACCGGGTGCCGGATTTAAGAACGATCCGGTACAATTCAACCCGGCCACCCGCTGCTTCGGTGCAGGTGGTGGTATTGACGATACTCTCGTAGGTGCCGATCAAACTTTCGTCGACCGGGTTATAGGTCAGTTTTCCCCGCCAGAAGCAAACGTCTTTCACCGTCGTGCTGCCGGTTTGGTCGGCTTCGCTGAAGGTAACGGCTGTGCCCGTTACCCGCCCCGACAAATAAGCAATGCCGCCAAACGGCACGTCGGGATTGGCCGTCTGAGCCGTGCCGCCGAGCGCACCTGCTGTTTGCGTGAGCGTCATGGTGTAGTTAAAAACTTTCTGGTCGGGGTCGGTGGGGTAGGTAACGCCAAGCCAAAACCCGGCCACGTTTTGCGCCAGCCCACCGTAGGAGATAAAGC
>JAYTAC010000759.1:0-2664 GCA_043737755.1 Spirosoma sp. | reverse complement strand
TCAGCCGGAGTGGTATCAGGGTATCGTGCGCGACGTTACGGACCAGAAGCGGGCGCAGCAGGACCTGATCTTAGCCGAGAAGCTGACCATGACCGGTAAAATTGCCCGCAGCATTGCCCACGAAGTCAGGAATCCGCTCACAAACCTGAGCCTTGCCCTTGAGCAACTCAAGGATGAGTTAGACACCGATAGTGAGTATGTGACGATGTTTACCGACATCATTGGCCGCAACGTTGACCGGATCGGTCAGTTGATTACGGAAATGCTCAACTCATCAAAACCCCGCGAACCCGACCGCAAACGACAGGATTTCAACGACATCGTGAAGGCCACGCTCCAGCTTGTTGCCGACCGGATCAAACTGAAGCGGATGCGGGTCGAGACGGCCTATGAAACCGGAGACTGTGCGGCACTTCTCGACAGCGATCAGGTGAAAACGGCACTGCTTAACATTCTTATCAACGCCGTGGAAGCCATGAACGACGGTGAAGGCGTGTTGATGGTCAGCACGAGTTGCTTGGATAACAACCGGGTGTGCGTTGAGGTGACGGATAATGGCGGAGGAATCAACGACGCCGACCGCCAAGGGCTCTTCGACCCGTTCTTTACCGGAAAATCGGGCGGAATGGGTCTTGGGCTGACCGCTACGCAAAACATCGTTAGTAATCACAAAGGCTCCATCGAAGTGGACAGCCTGTTGGGACACGGAACGACGTTCCGGCTCTTCTTCCCCAAATAAATACGCCCCTGCACACGCCTGCGACGCAGCAAGACCACGCTCGTCGGGCTGGTTTTGCTGCGTCGCAGGCGTGTGTACAATTATACCCAATATTTGGGGGCTGTCGCTAAAAATACACAGTCAGCTACATTGATTCGGGGGGGGGACGTCGGTAAATAATTAGAATTATTGTTTGATAATCAATGAGTTACACTGTTGTCGACAGGATGTTTTACTCGGGCGGTTGCTATGGCATAATTTAGGCAGAGGTAGTAGTATTACGACGACTATTCTCATGTGGACACCGACACACTTTCCGGCGGCAATGCGTTCGCTCAATGCCAGTACCCGGTTGAAGGCAATTGAAATTGCCAACCAGTTGCTGGAGCAGGGACAATTAGATCAGCAGGGTGTGGTGGCGGTCAGCATAGACGAGGCCCGCCGTTGGGCACGCTGCAACCGCGTCGAATCGGACCTGGCAACTACGCTGAACCGGCCATTTGCTCACTGAGCAACAAGGCCCACCAACTCGACCGGTGCCATGATCTGGAGAAAAAACATTTACGATTCGCTGACGGGCTATGCCGCGCTGTGTGACGAATTTGCTGCCGAATGCTCCCGGTCTGAGGACATCGAAAATTGGTATCGCAGCATATTTCTAAGTCTCGACTGCGCCGACGTGTGCCGTCAGTTGGCCATGCTCTACCTGCGCGGGTCGGAGAACACGCAGCTGCTGGCCAAAACGTGCATCGAGGTGTGCGAGAAATGCGCTCAGGAGGTGAACCGGTTCGACACCGAGCGGTGCGGGCAAGTATATTCCCTTTGTCAGCAAACGATCCTGAGTTGTGTCAGCATCCTGGATATGACGCACCAGCTCAGAGACGAAACACCGGCCACCACGTCCGCATCGCTGTTTTACGGAATAGACCTGCGCGAAACATTATACAATTGATTTTAGTAGAACGTAGTGAGTGGCTGATGGGCGGATAATGCGTTCGCGTCAGTTGCTCACTACGTTTTCACTTATCAGCATTTTTCTCAGATTATGGAAAGCAAACCACAGAAAAACGAACAGATGGAAAAAGTCCGCGACATGGTTCAGGACATCCGTATTGCCATGATGACGACCGTCAATGAGCAGGGCAATCTGATAAGCCGTCCCATGGCCGCTCTTCAATTCGATGAAGACGGTAACGTCTGGTTTTTCACAAAACGCACGTCGCCGAAAGTTGATCAGGTCGAAAGCAATGAGCAACAGGTCAATGTATCGTTTGCTTCCGTCAGCGATGCCGATTACGTGTCGATTTCGGGTACTGCCAACGAGGTAAACGACCGCGCCAAGATTGATGAGCTGTGGAATCCTCAGGCCAAAGCGTGGTTTCCCAAGGGCAAAGACGACCCGGAGTTGACCCTGCTGAAGGTGCACACGAACATGGCTGAATACTGGGATTCCAACGACAGCACGATGGTCCGGTTGTTTCAGCAGGCTAATGCCGTTCTGACGGGAAGCACACCCAATATGGGCGAGAACGAAAAAATATACAACTAACTCAGGAGCAAGCCAAACGGGTAAAAACGCGGATAACTTTCACAGAGTTGTTCACGCTTTTACCCGTTTGGCTTGCCCGTCTGTTTCTTATGATCGTAAATCAAACCGATGCTGGTTGGCAGATCATTAACCAACAGGCGCATGGTTTGCTGGCGGTGCAGGCAGCCATGCACTGGCAAATCGACAAGCGTCCGGCTCACTGGGTCGAGACGCTGATTGCCCTGACCGAACATGACGATGGTCAGGAGTCGTGGTCAAGTCCGTAATCACCTGACCACGGCGGGTGCACCATTGCCTTTCCAAATTCCTGAATACTCCGTTGAGCAGTGCCGGAACATGATCGAAATCGGCCTGCAAAAGAGCCGCTGGAACGCCCTCATGTTGTCGATGCACACGA
>JAYTAC010000758.1:0-2664 GCA_043737755.1 Spirosoma sp. | reverse complement strand
CCGCGTGAAGGTGACGCGCCTGACCGACCGCGAACGCAAGGTGGTCGACGTGACGGCTCCTGAATACAAAACGTTTGTGATGCTGGATGGCGACGTGGTGGGCGTTGAACAGTTGCTCGACCGTTTTGAAAACCAGCTTACCATCGAAGGAGCCGTTTTCCGGCCCGGTCAGTATTCGCTCGATCAAAACAAAACGCTGAAACAGCTGATCGCGTCGGCCGAAGGTCTCAAAGGCGACGCGTTTACGGGCCGCATCAGCATCGTCAGAACGCGCGAGGACTTAGCCATCGAAAACATCACGGTCAACTTAGAGAATATCTTGGCCGGTAGTCTGCCCGACATCACCCTTCAGCGCGAGGATCAGATCATCATCCCGTCCCGCTTCGACCTGGCCGAAGCGGCTTCCGTGTCGGTGCAGGGAGAAGTCAACATCCCCAAAGAAGGCATTCCGTTCATGGCCAACATGACCCTCAACGACGCCCTGCTGCGGTCGGGCGGGCTGAAGGAGTCGGCAGCCGCATCGCAGGTGGAAGTCGTTCGCCGAAAAAAAGACGTCGACCCCACGTCGGCGTCGGCGCAGGTGGCCGAAATTATCCGCTTCAGCGTCAACCGCGATTTGTCGATCAATGCCGATGAGAACAAGTTCGTGCTGGAGCCGTTCGACCAGATCATCGTGCGCCGGTCGCCTAACTACTTGGTGCAAACATACGCCAACATCGAAGGCGAAGTAATTTTGCCGGGGTCCTACGCCATCAGGAGCAAGGACCAGAAGGTGTCGGATTTGATCGGGCTGGCCGGTGGTCTGACGCCCCAGGCCTACGTGCCGGGGGCTACGCTCGTCCGGCGGGTGACGCTGAGTCCCGACGAGATTGCCCGCCAGCAGCAGTCGATCCAGGAATTGGCCAACGACGCTACCCGGTCGTCTGTCGAGGTGGAGACTATTTCGGTCGACAAACCCGAAGCCATCGGCATCAACCTAAAACGGATTCTGGAAAATCCGGCGTCCCCGGAGAACATTCAGTTGCAGGCCGGCGACGTGCTGCGCATCCCGAAACTGCTCGAAACGGTGCGTATTCAAGGCGAGGTGCTGCTGCCGACGACCGTGAAATTCCGCACCGGGCAAACCTTCCAGGACTACATCTCGCAGTCGGGCGGGTTCACGTCCAAGTCGCAGCGGAAGCGCTCGTTTGTCGTGTATGCCAACGGGTCCGTCGACCGGACGCGCCGGTTCATGTTCTTCAATCTCTACCCGCGCGTGGAGCCGGGATCGGAGGTAGTGATTCCGCGCCAGACGTCGACCCCGCTGACCCCGCAGCAGATTCTGGGTCAGGCAACGGCGATCACGTCGTCGATTCTGACGCTGATTCTGGGGGTATTAGCCTTCCGCAGCATTCAATAACGGACTATTTCGTTCTGACGATTCCAACAGCTCATGCAACCTACTCTTCCGAATACGAACCAAACCAACTTAGTCACCCGGCCGCTGCCGCCCGACCAGATTTCGCCGAAGGCAGTGGTGCTGCGGATACTGGGCATCAAAAACGTGTTCCGGCGCAACTGGAAACTGTTGTTGCTGCTCATACTCATTGGCGGGATAATCGGTTTCATCTACGATTACACGCACACCAAAAAGCCCATCTACAGTGCCTTTATCAAGTTCAATATAGGCGGTAGCGGGGCCAGCAACAATTTTGGGGGTGGCGAATTGGGGGCCTTGGCGGGTGCTTTTGGTCTAAGTCAGGGTGCCGCCGATGCCAACATCTTCACGGGCGACAACTTCATTATCTACGCCATGTCGCGGTCGGTGATCGAGAAAACGCTGATGAAAATGGATACCATCAACGGCAAAGACACCCTGCTGGCCAACTATTACATCCGTCACAGTGGTATCCGCGACAAAGAATGGGAGGATAACGACACCCTGCGGGCCTTTGCCTTCACGCCCGGCAAGAAAGTGAAAGACTTCAACAAGCTGGAGCAAATAGCCATGTCGCAGGTGTACGCCCGCATGCAGTCAGAAATGGGCGTGACCCAGCCAGATCGCAAGTCGTCGTTTATGGAGCTGCGCTGCGGTATGGAAGACGAAAAGTTGGCGGCTTCGCTGCTGACGACCCACTTAGAAACGATTGAAAGCGATTACAAGCGAACACAAACTAAAAAAAGCCGGGAGATGTATGAACTGCTCAACTCCCGCGCCGACTCGCTGCTGCGCATTCTGAACGGTACTGAAAACCGGCTCGCGCAGTATGCCGACCAGAACCAGCAGATGGTGGTGGCGCAGGGACAGTTGATGCAAACCAAGCTGACGCGCAACTCCACGTTCCTGACCCAGTTATACTACCAAGCCCTGCAGCAGGCCGACCAAATGCGCCTGTCGCTGATTCGGGAGGCTCCCCTGTTCAACATCATCGACCCGGTTGCGTTTCCGCTCTATAAGGAAGTAAAAGCACCGGTTGGCATGAGAATTGGTATTGCGTTGGGACTGCTGCTGGCCGTGCTGACCATTTTCATCCGCGAAACCTACCGCTCCATCATGCGGGAAGAATAACCACAGTTGACCAGTTGGTGAGTTGGTCAGCCCCAACGGGGAACTGCACTCACCAACTGACCAGCTAACTCACCGACCAACTCACCAACGTTGAAAACACACGAAGTAATCATTGC
>JAYTAC010000757.1:0-2664 GCA_043737755.1 Spirosoma sp. | reverse complement strand
GGTTTTGCTGAGCCGCCAGCCGCTCATATCCTGCCAACAGCAGAACGATCAGTGAACAACGGCGCAGGTAACTCATTGGTCTCATTAACTGATTAAGCGAAATCGCGATGGACAAAACGTTGGATTAATAGCCCCCGGCCTGTTTAAGCCGGGGGCGTTGTACATTACTGAGCGGGCCAGATGTCGATCTGACGTTTCACCGTAGGATAGGTCGACGGCGATAACTGAACAAAATGGGCCTGCACCCGATTCTGGTCGCTGACCTCCACCCGATACGTGCCGTTTGGCAACGCATGCAGGTTTAGGTTGGCCCGAACGGTGGTGGCCTGGGTCGAAACCGGCTCCTCGTGAAGCGGCCTGCCGGCCTGGTCCAGCACCCGAAGCGTAACCGGAGCGTTCATGGGCTTGGTCACCACCACCCGTAGCTGATTCAGCGCGGCATCGCCCTGAACCGTCGTCAGCACCGGCAACTCTTTTTGGGGCCGAAACTTGGAAAAGATGAAAATGGGGCTGGCTAAGAAGGCCAGCAGCAGACAGAATTTAAGCGTTTTCATGGTCGATACGTTGTTTTTGAGTTAATAGTCACCGGTCCGCGTTCGCAGATGGCTACAACCGCCGGAGGTCGCGCCGAAATCGTTTGATCAGCTCCTGTTCCTTACGGGAAGTCTCGTCGTGGGCCTCGGCGATGCGGATCATAATCTGGACAAACTGCTTTTTAGTCAGGGCCGTCAGTGCTTTTCGGTTGTTGGTGAACCGGCGAATGCCAAAGGCGTACGCTTCCTCGACGGTCTCGTCGCAATTCTCCCGCAGGAAAAATGCGTACAGGGCAAGATCGCCGTGGGGTACGCCCGCCAAGAGTTCTTTAACGGTCTGCATTTCGGCTAATTGAATCCGGCCGTCTACTTTGGCCAGCGCGTAGGCAATGCTGCCTAAGCCCATGTACAGATCGGCCGGTTCGGCATTCGACTCATCAGGTATGATTATCAAGTGATTGGTGTCCATATTAATTGATCGCATTGACGGGTGAACGTAGTAGGAAAATGGTGGCGGGCGACAGTCGATTCAGGCTTCCGGGCGGCTTTGCCGATGATGAATCCCGGCCGGGGCGCTGACTCCCTCCCCCCACCGGACGCATGGGCCGGATTAGTTCATAGCGGGTCAGGGTGGTCAGGCCCGGCTGCGGATAAATGACGTCAACGCCGTGCGGCCGTTTCAGCCGACCCGCGTGGGTGGCTTTGTGAGCGTGTCTGTGCGTGGGGGTTTGACCATGACCAACTCGGTGACGGGTGTGCGGGATGGAACCGGGCTTACCCGCGTGGTGGGCCCGGGGCCAGTTGATGCGGGCGGTCGGGACCGAAACCGGACCATGTCGGGCAATCGAGCAACTGCCCAAACCGGCCAGAGCCAGCAAAGCGAAGCATCTGATGGAAGCGTGCATGACGTTGGAAAGTCTAAGGTGAATAAACTGGTTTGTAGGGGTAGCCGACCGGCAGGGTCGACCACCCGTTTTTACTCGTCACAACGAGCCTACTCCAACTTATCGACGTTCATAATCAGGGGCGAGTCGCCGTTCGTGATGATGATCTTACTGTTGGGTGAGGTGGCCAGCTGGTTGAAGGCTTCGATGGTTTTGAACCGGATCAGCATCGGCGTCAGTCCCTCGCTGATGATCTTCTGAGCGTCGCGCGTTCCTTCGGCTTCGATGACCCGGCGCTGGGCCTCCTGCCGCTCTTTGTCCAGCACGAACTGCATCCGCTGGGCATCCTGTTCGGCCGCGAGTTTTTCCTCGATGGCTTTGGTCAGACCCGCTGGCAGGGCGATGCTTTTGAGCAGCACCGATTCGATGACGAAGCCCCGGTCTTTGAGCTGGGCCATCATCACGTCCCGAATGGATCGTTCGATGTCGGCCCGTTGCCCGGTGTGCATATCCTTGGCAAAGTAGCGGGAGGAAACGTCAGTGACCGCCGAACGAAACACGGGCAGAATAATCACCTCGGCGTAATCCGGCCCGATCTGCTCCACAATCTTGGGGGCGTAGGAGCCTTCGACGCGGTACAGGATCGAGATGTCGGACTGCACCGTCAGGCCTTCTTTGGAGGGCAGCGGGGCGCGTACTTCGAGGTTCACCGTGCGGGTTGGAATCTTGATGATGCGCGTCAGCAGGGGGTTGAACCCCTGAACGCCCTCGGGCAGGGTTTGGGCCTTGATTTTACCCAGCGTCCGTTTGACGCCGACTTCGCCCTGACGAACGACGGTGCAACTGCTCAGGCCCGTCAGGGCCACCAGCGTGAGGAGATGAATGGAGCGTTTCATGGTTGTTGTGTTGTTTAAGGATGATGATACTCAATGAGTCGAATGCGCATCTGTTCCAATTGCCGGTCAGCCTCGACTTTAGCCGTCAGCAGGGAATCGTACTGAATGGTTTGCGCCTGGTAGCTCTTGCGGAGCGACTGCGTCTGGGTGTGCTGCCGGAGCAGCCCGAACAGCGCAATGCTGCATACCAGACAGCTTAGCAACACGACCATCCGGCGAAACGCCTGGTACATACGCTGCCGGGGCCAGCGGTTGGGGTGGGTTGGTCGGCGCATCCGAACCGGACGGGAGAAATCGAGCCTGTAGGAGTTCATGGTCGTCACAGTTTAAGCGGTACAACAAAACAGAAGC
>JAYTAC010000756.1:0-6566 GCA_043737755.1 Spirosoma sp. | reverse complement strand
GCGAGCGGCAACCGAGCGAAACCTGGCACTACCTGCACCTGTACAACCCCCGCACCGTGGTGAAAGAATCCATCATGCCCGCTCACCCGTGGCTGTTTCGGAGCGTAGCCACGACGGGCCAATATGACAACGAACTGACCGTATCGGAGGAGTACCGGGCGGGCGACCGGGGCCACATCGTCCCAACCGAGAAAGCCCGGCAACTGGTGGCGTATTTAGTATCGCTCAAACAAGTTGATTTGCCCGATGGCACGACCGCCCCGCCGTTTATCGAGTACAAAAAAGCCCCGCCGACGGTTGCCGCCAACGCTCCTGGACCCGGTGCGGCAGCCGCCCTGCCCGACGGAGCTGCCCTCTACACCACCCATTGTCAGGCTTGCCATCAGGCCAACGGGGAGGGACTTAAAGGCGCATTTCCACCCCTCAAAGGCAGTGCGGCCGTGAACGACGCCAATGCGGAGTTATTAGTGCAGATCATCTTGCAGGGCTACAACGCCCGTGAAGAATATGCCGTGATGCCCGCCTTCGGCGAGAAACTGACCGACAGCGAGATTGCCGCCATCGCCACGCACGAACGGAATTCGTGGGGTAACAAAGCCGCGCCCGTCACCGCCGACTTTGTGAAGAAAATCCGCGAAACAATCAAGACGGAAACAACCGCCACAGCCGCCCGATAACCCCATGAAAACCAAACTCCTCACTACCGGATTTTTCTGGCTCATCACCCTTGCCAGCCTGATGGCCTGCCCGGTCTGCGACAAACGCCAGCCGAAAGGATTCGCGGGAATTACCCACGGCACCGGTCCCGAAAGTGCGTTCGACTACTGGATGCTTTACGGCTCCATGGCCGTGGTCGTGCTGACACTCCTGCTCTTCGTCCGGTTCATGGTCCGCCCCGAAACAGCGGCCATGCGCCATCTCAAACAACACGGCTTTTCTGACTGGAACCATGAGTAAAACCCAACAAACTATCCGGCTGTTCATCGACGACAGCCCGACGCCCTTCGGAGAATACGCCCCACCGGTCAAAATCGACTTCGACACGACCCGGTTGGTGGATGGCGACCATGTGATGAAGGTGGTGGCCCGCTCCTCAAACGGCAAGGAAGGCGTTCGGCTGATTCCGTTTACGGTGCGCAACGGCCCGGCCATTTCCATCATCGGTCTGGACGAGGGCGATACGGTATCGGACATTATCCCCGTCACCGTCAGTGCCTATGGCAGCGAGCAAACCGACGCCTTCGTTGTTACGGCCTCCGAAACGCCCAAGCCCATTCCGGCCTGGGTTTGGGCCACGCTCATCGGGTTTGTGGGCTGGGGCACGTATTATATGATCAGCTACTTTATCCTTTAATCACGTATATGGACAAGGACTTACAAGGTAAAACGGCATTAGTAACCGGGGCTGCTTCGGGTATTGGCAAAGCCGTTGCCCTGCTCTACGGTCAGCACGGTGCGAATGTGATGGTATCGGACGTAGACGAAACACAGGGGCAGCAGGTAACGAATCAACTCAAAGCCGCCGGAGCAAACACCCGATTTTACAAAGCCGATGTCAGCGACCCGGCGCAGTGCCAGCAGTTGGTGGAGGAAACCGTCTCGGCGTTTGGTTCGCTCGACATCGCCTGCAACAACGCCGGTATTGGTGGTGAGATGAACCTCACCGCCGACTACAGTCTGGAAGGCTGGCAGCACGTCATCAACGTAAACCTCAACAGCGTCTTTTTTTGCCTGAAATACGAACTGGCCGTAATGCTTAAACAGGGCGCGGGTGTGATTGTCAACATGGCCTCAATCCTGGGTCAGGTCGGAACGCCCGCTTCGCCGGGCTACGTCACGGCGAAGCACGGCATGGTCGGGCTGACGCAAACGGCCGCGATTGAGTACGCGTCGCAGGGTATACGGATCAACGCGGTTGGCCCCGCCTACATCGACACGCCTTTACTCAGTCAGTTGTCGGCGGAAGTCAGACAGCAGTTGGTGAGTCTGCACCCGATTGGCCGTTTGGGAAAAGCCGGGGAAGTGGCGGAGTTGGTCATCTGGCTGAGTTCCGACAAAGCGTCCTTCGTGACCGGCTCGTATTATCCGGTCGACGGTGGGTATCTGGCTAAGTAACTGCTTTCGACATGAGCGCATCGACGGGAAGCATTCTAACCATCAATGGCGGCTCGTCGAGCATCAAGTTCGCCGTATATGACGCGGAGGTGAGTGGTTTGCTGACGCGCGGTTTTCACGGCCACCTCGACCGGATCGGCCTGCCCGGTGCATCGCTGACGTTTACCGACCCCGATACCGGCCAGTCATCGAGTCGTGCCATCGAAGCCACTACCTATTCGGCAGCGGTGCATTTTCTGGTCGACTGGCTGGAGAATGCACCTTTTTTTGCTTCCGTCAGGGCGGTTGGGCACCGGGTTGTTCACGGCATGGCGCACACCGAACCCGAACGCATCACGCCGGAATTGGTGGCGGACCTGCGCCGGATCAGTGCCTATGATCCCGATCACCTGCCCGCCGAAATCGAATTGATCGAAGCGTTTCAAAAACACGGACCCGACCGAACGCACGGTTCCCCGCCGGGACCCGACCGAACCGCACCGGCGGACCGGCGGCCCGACCTCCTTCAGGTCGCCTGCTTCGACACGGCTTTTCACCGGACGATGCCGCGCGTGGCCCGGCTTCTGCCCATTCCCCGGCGATTCGATGCGCAGGGTATCCGGCGGTACGGGTTTCATGGCTTGTCCTACGCGTATCTGATGGACGAACTCACCCGGATAGACCCGGATGCATCACGGGGCCGGGTTATTCTGGCGCATCTGGGCAGTGGGGCGAGTTTGGCGGCTGTTCGGGACGGTAAAAGCCTCGACACCAGCATGGGATTCACGCCCACCGGCGGTTTGCCGATGGGAACCCGAACGGGCGACCTCGATCCGGGCGTCGCCTGGTATCTGATGCAGTCAGAAAAATTGACACCAGCTCAGTTCAACCACCTCATCAACCACGAATCGGGCTTGCTGGGCGTATCGGAAACCAGTTCCAATATGCAGGATTTACTGGCGCGAGAGTCGGACGATGTACGAGTGGCTGAGGCCGTCGAGCTTTTCTGCTACCGGACAAAAAAGGAAATAGGGGCGTTTGCCGCCGTGCTTGGCGGGCTGGATACACTGGTCTTTTCGGGCGGCATTGGGGAGAAAGCACCCGAAGTACGCACCCGCATTTGTCAGGGTTTGGCGTTTCTGGGCATTGACCTCGATGAACAACGCAATGTGACCAACGCGGGTGTGATCTCAACCGATGCCAGCCGGGTCACGATTCGCGTTATGCCGACCGACGAAGAGCGGATGATTGCCCAATCGGTCCGTCGGCTTCTCAAAACAGACAAGAAATTATGACACAGAGATGCACAGAGATTAAAAGAGGTACAGTCCCCCGTATCTGTGTCCTCACAGACACCTATCCGGCAGGTCGCGCATTGCTTTCGCATGGGTGTCTGTGAGGACACAGACACAGGAAACGGTCATGACCTCTTAACTCAACTACAACTCATGGAAACCATCGCAAAAACTCAACCAGCCCATCAGTCGGACAGCCCGTTATCGCCCGAACAACTCCGGCTGATAAACGCCTACTGGCGGGCTGCCAATTACCTGTCAGTGGGCCAGATGTACCTGCGCGACAACCCGTTGCTGCGGGAACCACTGACCCTCGAACACGTCAAAAACCTGCTGCTGGGACACTGGGGCACCACGCCGGGGCAGAATTTCATCTACGCCCACCTGAACCGGGTCATCAAAAAGTATAACCTTGACATGATTTACGTCGCCGGTCCCGGCCATGGTGGTCCGGCGGTGGTAGCCAACACCTACCTCGAAGGCAGCTACAGCGAAGTGTACCCGGCGATCAGTCAGGATGAGGTTGGCCTGAAAAAGTTGTTTACCCAATTCTCGTTCCCCGGCGGCATATCGAGTCACGCATCGCCCCAAATCCCCGGTTCGATTCACGAAGGGGGCGAACTCGGCTATTCGCTCAGTCACGCGTTTGGGGCTGCGTTCGATAACCCGGACCTGGTTGTGGCCTGCGTGATCGGCGACGGGGAAGCCGAAACTGGTCCGCTGGCCACGGCCTGGCATTCCAACAAGTTCCTAAGCCCGGTCAGCGACGGGGCGGTGCTACCAATTTTGCACTTGAACGGCTACAAAATCTCCAGCCCGACGGTGCTCGCCCGCATCAGTCCCGACGAACTGGATCAGTTGCTGCGCGGCTACGGCTGGACCCCGTATTTCGTGGAAGGCCACGAGCCGGAAGCCATGCACCAGGCAATGGCCGCTGCGATGAACGAAGCTATTACGCAAATCAAAACCAGCCAGCGGCAGGCCCGCGATGAGGGCGACACGACGCGCCCGCGCTGGCCGATGATCGTTTTGCGGTCGCCCAAAGGCTGGACGGGGCCGAGGATGGTTGATGGTCGGCCCAACGAAGGCACGTTCCGGTCGCATCAGGTGCCGCTTTCCGTGTCGGCCACCGCGCCCCCGGAGCACCTGACGCAACTCGAAAGCTGGCTGCGGAGCTACCAACCCAACGAACTTTTCGATGAACAGGGGCGGTTGCTGCCCGAATTAGCCGCGCTGGCTCCAACCGGCAACCGGCGGATGGGGTCCAATCCCCAGGCCAACGGCGGGTTGCTGCTCCGCAGCCTGCACCTGCCCGATTTTGGTGATTACGCCGTCGACGTACCCACGCCGGGAGCGGCCACAGCCTCCGATACGCACGTTGTCGGGGAGTTTCTGCGGGACGTTGTCAAACGGAATCAGACCCCGCGCAACTTCCGAATTTTTGGTCCCGACGAAACGCTGTCGAACCGATTGGAAGCCGTTTTTGAGGTGACCGACCGGCAATGGGACGCCCAAACTGCCGACAACGACGAGTTTTTGGCCCCCACGGGCAGCGTGATGGAAATGCTCAGCGAACACCAGTGCGAAGGCTGGCTGGAAGGGTATCTGCTCACCGGTCGGCACGGGCTGTTCAACTCCTACGAAGCCTTCATCCACATCGTCGATTCGATGGTCAACCAGCACGCCAAATGGCTGAAAACAACCGGAGAAATCCCGTGGCGTCGCCCCATTGCCTCGCTCAACTATTTGCTCACGTCCACCGTCTGGCGGCAGGATCACAACGGCTTCACCCACCAGGACCCCGGCTTCATGGATCATATCGTGAACAAAAAAGCGGGCATCGTGCGCGTCTATCTGCCGCCCGATGCCAATTGCCTGCTCTCGGTGATGGACCATTGCCTGCGCTCCCGGCACTACATCAACGTGATCGTGGCGGGCAAACACCCGGCCCCGCAGTGGCTTGGCATGGACGCGGCCCGCACGCACTGCACCGAAGGCATCGGCATCTGGTCCTGGGCGAGCAACGACGCGGGTGTTGAGCCGGATGCGGTGATGGCCTGCTGTGGCGACGTACCTACGCTGGAAACGCTGGCGGCTGTGTCGATCCTGCGGGAACATCTGCCCAACCTGAAAATCCGGGTCGTCAACGTCGTCGATCTGCTGAAATTACAGCACCACAGCGAACACCCCCACGGCCTGCCCGACACGGACTACAACGCCCTGTTTACCAAAGACAAACCAGTTGTGTTTGCCTTCCACGGTTACCCCTGGCTGGTTCACCGGCTGACCTACAACCGCGCCAATAACACCAACATGCACGTCCACGGCTACCGCGAAGAAGGCACCATCACGACGGCCTTCGACATGACGGTGCTCAACAAACTGGACCGGTTCCACTTAGTCATGGACGTCATTGACCGGCTCCCACAATTGGGCAATACGGGGGCCTATCTGAAGCAATGGCTGAACGACAAACTCATCGAACACAAGCGGTATATTGTCAAGAACGGGGAAGACATGCCGGAGATTCGCCACTGGACCTGGGTGGATAAACCACCTGAAAGTACCAACTAATCAACTTACGCAGGATTTATGCATGTTCATCTCCTGCGTAAGTCCTGTGTAAGAAAGCCCCGCTGACGTAGCTTTGCCAACAAACCAAAACTCAAACCATGTTGATGCAAAAACTACTTTTTTTCCTGTTGCTCATCACCCAGTCAGCGGTTGCGCAACGGTACAAATCTCAACCCATCACGGGTTTACTGGGGGCGTTCGGGGCCGAAGTTACGCTTGTCAAACAGTCGCTTCAGCGGCCAAAAACAGTGATTGTCGACGGGGTAACGTTCACCACGGGGCGCATCGGGCGGCAGCGCGTCGTGGTGGCTGAAACGGGGATCGGCAAGGTCAACGCGGCTATGACCACCGTCCTGATGCTCAACCATTTCCGGCCCCGGCGCATTCTGTTTACAGGCATTGCGGGCGGCACCAATCCCGACCTTCAGCCCGGCGACATCGTCATTGCCAGCCGGACCGTTCACCACGATTACCAGTCCATTACGTTCGATCAGAAGCCCACGATTCAAACGCGCAACGGCGTGACGGGGCAGATGAACCCGGCGTATTTCCCCGCCGATTCGCTGATGCTGCTCCGCGCCCAAATCGTGGCCCGCACGGTGG
>JAYTAC010000755.1:0-15429 GCA_043737755.1 Spirosoma sp. | reverse complement strand
GCCGGTCACCTTCGGCAAACATGCCTAATCGTTTGCGAAGGAATAAGGCCGTGTACCCGTGAATGCTGCTCCAGATCATCATGGCTACTACCCGCACGTCGCGTTGCTGGAATATGCCCGCGTCCATGCACTCCTGCACAACCTGGGTTAACAAGCCAAATGCCCGGTCGCCCTCAACCCAGTCTTCCTGATCGAGTTTATCCATCGGAGCCGTCATAATAAACATCAGATCAAACAGTTCTGGATTCTGAACGGCAAACTGAATGTACGACCGGCCCATCGCCACTACTTTCTCAAACGGATCGGTGAGGGTCAGCAAGGGTTGAAACGCGTCGACCATTTTGGCAAAACCAAGCTGATGCAGCGCAAACATCAGTTCGTTTTTGTCTTTGTAGTACAGGTAGATCGTGGCGGGGCTGTACTCGATCTCGTCGGCGATGTTGCGGATGCTGACCTTCTCGAAACCATTGGCCAAAAACAGCTTTTGAGCCGCTTCCAGAATCAACTTCCGCATTTCTTCCCGCTCCCGCTCTTTTCGCTCGACAATCCCCATGCTGTGTTGGTTAACGAGTCAAATATACTGAACACTGTTTAGTAAACAAACGACGGTTGGTATTTTTCATTTCACATTGATTAACCGGTAGGATTATTGATCCCGGCCTAATCTTTCTCCTCAATTTATCATCTAATCAGCAAATGCTTCTATATCAATGATAAAACTGAAAACCGTTTGGCTGCTGGTGTGTTTTCTAAGCACCGGGTTATACCTGACAATTAATGCGCAAACCCCCAACCAATACACTCTCGGCGACGCCGTTGCCGATTTTAGACTAAAAAATGTGGATGGCCGGTCGATTACGCTGGCCGACTACCGCGCTCAGAAAGGGCTGATTGTCGTGTTTATCAGTAATCATTGCCCGTTCTCAAAGGCCTACGAAGACCGGCTCATCGCCCTCGACCGGCTGTTCGCTCCGCAGGGTTATCCGGTGCTGGCCATCATGCCCAACAACCCGGCCGTCTACGAAGACGATTCGTTCGACAACATGAAAATCCGTGCCCGCGACAAAAACTATTCGTTTCCGTACGGGATGGACGAAACGCAGGTAGCCGGAGCGTTCGGTGCTACCCGGACTCCGCACGTCTACGTGCTGAAGCAGGTGAACCGTCAGTTCGTCCTCGAATATGTGGGTGCCATCGACGACAGTCCGCAGGACAGCGCGGGTGTGAAACGCCGGTATGTAGAAGAAGCTGTCGGCAGTTTGCTGGCCGGTCGACCTGTGCAGTCGCCCATCACCAAACCCATTGGCTGTGCCATCAAGTAAACCGGTGCAATGGCACAGCATTTGCAGTGGCGATTGTGTAAACCAACCTACACAAGATTAGTATGAAAACGAATCGACTTACCTTAACCCAATTGAAAAACACGGCTGGCACCCTGATGCTGGTAACCTCATTGGCTCTGCTACAGGCTTGTAGCTCGGACAACAAAAACGAGTCGCGCACCGAAGATGCCGCAGAGCGCACAGGCGACGCTATCAAAGCCGATGCTAAAGATGCTACCGCCAAAACCCGCGCCGAGATGAACGAGGCCGGTGATAAAATCGACGCTAAAGCGGATGAAGTCGGCAACGATTTTGAGCGGGAGCGCAAAGAGGCCGTAGCCAAGATGAGTGCTCAAAAGGACCGGCTGGACACTAAGATCGACAGGATGCAGGCTGATCTCAAGCGCGAAGGACGCGAAGCCAAGGCTGAATCGCGCGAACAATTAGCTGAACTCGAAGCCGAGCGCAAAGACTTGGGCAACGACATCGACAAAGCGCAAAATGCTACGGCGGCTGCCTGGAAAGACATTAAGTCGGGCTTTAAGCAAGCCGGTAAGAACATCGGTAACGCCTTCGACAAAGCCGAAGATAAAGTTGACCCGGACGGCAAGGACGATAAGTAACAGTTGTTAAACCGAAACTGCAAACGCCGACTTTCACCCGAAGGTCGGCGCTTTGCGTTGGGTAGAAGTGGGGTAAATCTTCCCCGAATCTGTTGATTTATGGACGAAAGCTACACCAGCTTTAGTGCCAGAATAGTACCGGCCCGATACTTTTTTTCGAGCCAATGGCTGTGTTATCTTCCTGTCAAGTTGACACGGCTCAATCGAACTGTGGATCAACTGGGCGGTTCGTCCGCGAAAGTCTCCGCTTCCGTCAGTGGGACACGTTGAAACAAGCGTCCTTAACACCCGTTTTAATCAGTATGTCTATCGTCACTGTCACTGTTTTTCGGTACAAACCACTGGCCCGCTTCCGGGCATTCGCCAACATGGGCCGAGTGCTCTCGCAGCCTTTCCGGGCCGAGGGCCTGCGGTTCAGCAAGTTGATGGGAACGGGTATCAACTTCGGCCTTGTCCCCGATCTGTCGACTTATGTCTTTCTTGGCGTGTGGGATGACGATGCCACAGCCTGCAACTTCCTGCAAACCGATGTCTATCAACACCTGAGTCAGGGAGCCGGGCAAACCAGTACGCTCTATTTACAACCACAACGCGCTCACGGGCTGTGGGACGGTCAGAACCCGTTTACAGTGAACAGTGACCAGTTATCAGCGAACAAACACCTCAAACTGTCTGCTGATAAACACGTACCAATAACTGTACTTACCCGCGCCACCATCCGGCCCCGTGCGCTGCCCGATTTTTGGCGGCATGTCCCGCAGGCCCGCCAACGCCTGACCGATCATGCCGACGACCTGCTGTTTGGCATTGGCGTGGGAGAGGTGCCTATTGTTCAGCAGTGTACCATCAGCGTTTGGCGCAACGCGGCCGCCGTCGACCGCTACGCCTATCGCCAAAGCGGTCACCGTGAGGTGGTGCGGCTCACCCGCGAACGAAAGTGGTACTCTGAGGAAATGTTTGCCCGCTTTGGCGTGATGCGGGCTGAGGGACCACTATTTGCCGCCGTCGAGCACACGTTGCCCTGAAGCCGACACCGTTTTCATTTGTATCCCAACGTGAAAAACTGTTATTTTGCGGGCTACAACTGTACGTAATAAAGCGAGATGTCTGTCATTAATAAGATCAGAGAACGTTCGGGACTGGCCGTGGGCATCATTGCCGTCAGTTTGATTATGTTCATTGTGGGAGGAGATTTGCTCGGCGGCCGAAGTATGCTGTCTGGCGGAGATCAACAGAAAATTGGTGAGATAGCCGGTAAATCCATTGACTATCAGGAGTTCAATGCTAAGGTAGACGCACTTCGGGCGCAGTTTGAGCAGCAATCGGGTCGTGCGCCAACCGAGCAGGACATCGTTCAACTTCGGGAGCAAGCCTGGAATCAAACGTTGTTCGAGACGGCCTACCAGACCGAGTTCGACAAGTTGGGCCTGAAAGTGTCGCCCGAGGAACTCGTCGATATGGTGCAGGGCAACAACATCAGCCCCGCCGTGCGGCAGGCGTTTACCAACCCGCAAACGGGGGTGTTCGACAAAAGCGGGATCATCAGCTACCTCAAAGGGCTGAAAAACCTGCCCCCTCAGCAGCAACAGGCCTGGGCCAGTTTCGAGAAAAACTTAGCGTCGGACCGCCTGCGCGAAAAGTACGAAAGCCTGATGCGCCTGTCGGTGTTTGCCACGACGGCCGAAGCGCAGAAAGAATACCAGGCTCAGAATTCAAAAGCCGATGTGAAGTTTCTGTTTGTGCCCTACTACGCCATCAACGACACGACCGTGAAGGTGACCGATGGTCAATTGCAGGACTACCTCAACAAGCACAAAGACGAGTATCCCGGCACCAACAGCCGCTCGCTCCAGTACGTGACGTTCTCGGTGGCACCCTCCAAAGAAGACAGTGCTACGCTCTACAACGAGATCAAGACGCTGGCTCGTGGCTTGGGTGCTGCTAAAAACGATTCGACGTTTGCCCAGCAGAACAGCGACGTTCGGGTGCCGCTCTATTTGACGGCGGGCGAAATGCCGGAGCAACTGCGGGCGTCTATTCCTACCTTCTCACCGGGCGGTATTTACGGTCCCTTCCGCGAAGCCAACACGTATTTTATCTACAAATACGGCGGCACCAAACAGGACACCAGTTTCACGGCCCGCGCCAGTCACATTCTGATTCAGCCCACGGCCAAAACCGACTCGGCCAAAGCCGACGCCCGGCGACGGGCCGACGCCATTTTGAAGCAGATTCAGGGCGGAGCCAGTTTTGAAGCACTTGCCCAAAGCAACAGTGCCGATGGGTCGGCCCAGAACGGCGGTGACCTCGGTTATTTCAAAGATAATGGCCAGATGGTAAAGCCGTTTGAGTCGGCAGTGTTCGGTGCGACGGCCGCTGGCCTGATTCCGCGTTTGATCGAGACGGATTTCGGCTTTCACATCATCAGGGTAACGCAGCCCAAAACAAACACGCTGTACCGGGTGGCGGCTATTGCCAAAACCATTGCGCCGAGCCAAGCCACCCGCGACGAAGCCCTGCGCAAAGCCGACCAATTTGCGTCGGACGTGCGGACCAAAGAAGCGTTTGATGCCAAGGTGAAGGAAGACAAGTCGCTGGTTGTTGCTACGGCCGAGCGCATTCCCGAAAACGCCAATCAGATCAACGCGTTGACCGACGCCCGGACGGTGGTTCGCTGGGCGTTCGACGACAAAACCGACCTGAACGCCGTGTCAGAGCCGTTTGAGATTGGCGACCAGTACGTGATTGCGGTGATGACCAACAAAACGGACGAGGACAAGGTAAGCGTGGCCGATTTTCGCAACGAGCTAACCGCCAAAGTCCGTAATCAACTGAAGGGTGAGCAGATCATCACCAGACTCAGCGGGGCCAGCGGGTCGTTCGAAGCGATTGCGCAGAAGTACGGCACCGGTGCATTAGTCGAGACTGTGCCGGACGTAAATCTGGCAACGGGTTTCCTCCGCAGTGCGGGCGTCGATCCAACCGCGCTGGGAACGGCATTTGGTCTCAAGCCCGGCAAACGCTCGAAGCCGGTGGTAGGCGAAACGGGCGTTCTGATGCTGGAAACGACAAAGTTGACACCCGCCCCACCCGTCGCTGATTACGCACTCTACAAAACGCAGATTCAGCAGAACGCAACATCACGGATGGGTTTTTACATCAATGAGGCCATCAAAGAGGCCGCAAAAGTTGAAGACCGCCGGGCGAAATTCTACTGAGAAGAATCATTAAAGCATAAAAAGCCCGACTTCGGATGACGAGGTCGGGCTTTTTGTGTGCGTAGCACGGACGGTCGGCCGCTGCCGCTTCAGCCCGTGCAGCCGTAAGCTGACAACATCGCCATTCTTAGCCTGCGGCTACACGGGCTGAAGACCCGCGCTACATTAATTGCTCATTTAGATACGCTACCATTTTCGCCAATGCCCGCGACCGGTGGCTGATGCCGTTTTTCTCGACCGAACTCATCTCGGCAAACGTCCGGTCGTAGCCGCCGGGCAGGAAAATTGGATCATACCCAAAGCCCCCCGTGCCGCGCGGCTCTGTCAGTATCTGTCCTTCCACAACGCCTTCGAACTGATGCTCAACTCCGTGTAAAAGGAGCGTAAACACCGTTACGAAACGTCCCCGGCGGTTCGTATGATTAGCCAGATTGGTCAGTAGCTTCTTGATGTTTTGTTCCGCATTACGGCTACCGGAGTAAAAAGCCGAATCGACGCCGGGTTCGCCGTTGAGCGCATCGACCTCAAGGCCTGAATCATCGGCAAAACAGGAGACGCCAAAGTGAGTCCAGACGTACTCGGCTTTCTGGCGCGAGTTGCCGGGGATGGTGCCGGATGTTTCAGGCAGTTCATCCGCACAGCCGATGTCGCGCAGGGTTTTGAGCGTAAACGCATCGCCGAGGATGGCCGATATTTCGCTTAACTTGTGGGTGTTGTTGGTAGCAAAGCAGAGTTCCATAAATACAAAAAAGCCGTTTCAGAGATATAACTCCAAAACGGCCCGGAATGGACATGAAAAGCATCATTGTACTTTCGTAACTTCTATCTCGTACAATAGAGGGCTGTAGGGTTGTATCACCGTTGTTTTACCGGTTGGTCCATACCCAAGTGCTGACGGGAAAATAAGTATGGCTTTTTCACCGGCCCGCAGTTTTGTCAAGCCATTCTCCTTGCCGCCAACTACCTGCTTTTCGCCAATTCGTACTTGAAAAGTTCCCGTAACATTGGAGTCGAATTTAGTTCCGTTCAGTAGCTTACCCGTAAATTTCAATGTAACCGTCTTTCCCGTCGTTATGGCTACCGAATCGGGGCGGGCCTGCGTCACAGATACGCGTATACCATCGTCGGTTTTTGTCGTGACAGCAATGTTATTGGCTTTGATATACTCCTCGATCTGTTGATTCTCCGTACGTACACTCACAATGCGCAAGTCGTATCGCACCGATGCGTATTGCGGCAGCAACAATGTGCCCACGCGACCTCCATCCGAGTATGATGGTGCCAGAACGGACCCTTCCTCGCCCTGCTTCAGTCTAAGAAGACCAGCGTAACGTCCCAGCGTAATGTTTTTGGTGCTCAGACCGTTCAAAATGACCGTCGCCGGTATGTTACCCGCGATGTTCGTGCTGTCAACAATGACGCCATCCAACCGCCGGGTTACGTAATGGTACTTTACCTCGTCGCCGGTCAGCGGAGCCTGCCCGGTCGGTACAATTTTCGTTTGGATGAAGTAAAGACCTTCCTCCGTTTTAGTGGCCACCAAGTTGTTCTGTTTGATGTACTGGTCGATTTCGGTTTCATTTTCGCGCTTCTTGCGGTCGTTCAGTGCTTCGTTGGGTTGCTGGCAGGAACTCAGAAAAACAGATGCTGTCAGCAGCGAATATCCCCAAAATGAGCTAATCAGTGTACGGTTCATAGTTTTGTTGTTTGACTCGTGGAAGCCGGTGTATCGAGTGTACATAGGAAACGAAAAAGAGAAGGATCTCCGTTTGCGGACATTCGTAATTGTTCATCAGACAAACTAAAATCCCGGAGTGGATCCTGTACGCAGGTCGCTCCGGGATTTTAGTTTGTCTGATGTAAGTGTATCAGTTTTCAGTGTTTGCGTTGTAGAAGCGATCACACTCAAACACCACAAACCCAAACACCATTACCGGCCTGGCTGGCCCATTCCCGGCTGCGGCATTCCCGGTTGGCCCATTCCGGGCTGACCTTTCTGAATGTCGATCAGCTCAATATCGAACAGCAATACCGAGTTTGGCGCAATGCCCTGGTTACCACGCGGCCCGTATGCCAGCGTCGACGGAATAATGAGCGTAGCCTTTTCGCCTTTGTGCATTTTCATAACGCCCTCTTCCCAACCCGGAATAACCATACCGACGCCCACCTGAAACTGAGCGGGCTTGCCACCCGCCTGCGGGTTTGTCCGTGAACTGTCGAACACTTTGCCGTTCAGCAGTTTCCCCGTGTAATGCACCTGCACGGCGTCGCCCCGGTTAGGCGTTGGACCAGCACCCGGCTGGGTTACCACGTAGTACACGCCCGATTCGGTCTTCTGGGTTTTGCCCACCAGTCCATTTTTGGCGACGTAGCTCTCAATAATCTTTGCGTCGACTCCTTTCTGCTTTTCAAAGTCGGCTGCCTGTGTTTTCTTGTACTCGTCTTCCGACTGCACGTTAACAACCTTCACGGCGATGCCAATGTCAGTGCCTTTCAGAACACCCGGCGGCAGGGGCTGCATGGCTTTGGTGAACAGCGAATCGGCACTGACGTAGAACGTGGCACTATCGCCTTTGCCGAGCATAGTCAGTCCTTCTTCGTAGGAACCTTTGAAGGGTGGAACCTGCAACAGCATCTGAAACGGTGCTCCTTCTTTGTGCGTGTCGCGCAGCACGGAGTCTTTGTTGTTCATCAGCGTCAGGTGCAGCGTCATAATATCGCCGACTTTGCCCTTCCGGGTGCTCTCCGCCTGCTCGTGCATCTGGTACTTCAGGCCGCTTTTCGTTACCTGTACGCGGTTTTTGCCACAGGCCGCTGCAACGGCGACGATCAGGGCGACTTTACCGAAATTTTTAAGAGACATGATTGATTACTGGTTTGTGCTAAAAAATTGAGTTTGTGATTCTTCGGAACCCTGCCAGTGGGCATAGGCCCTGGTAGTGGTTGAATAGGTAGGCTTACACTTGACGTTCAACCACTACCAAGGCCTATTCCTACTGGCAGGGTTTCAAAATGTTAAACTGTTTCCAGCAACCGCTGCTGGTATTGGGGCAACACGGCTAACAACTTACTCTCTGTTTCTGCCAGCGACAGCTTCGACCGTCCTCCGGCGGCATTGCGGTGCCCCCCCCCGTTAAAATGCGTACTGGTCAGTTCACGCACCGAAAACCCCCCCACCGACCGGAACGACAACCGGATCTCCTCGCCCCGGTCGATCAGAATGGCCGCTGCCACGACGCCCTCGATGGCTAATGCGTAGTTAACCATGCCTTCGGTGTCGCCGGTTTTGGAGCGATACCGTTTCAGTTCGGCGTCAGTCAGGGTGATGTAGGCGAATTTGTGTTCGGGCAGCACTTTAAGCTTTTCGTTCAGCACATAACCCAGCAACCGAAATTTGTCGAGCGACACGTTATCGAAAATACGCCGATGGATGCTGCTGACGTCGATTTTGAGGTCCAGCAATTTAGCGGCCATCCGATGCACGTCGCCGGTGGTGTTCGAGTGGCGAAACGAACCCGTATCGGTCATCAGGCCAGCGTAGAGGCATTCGGCAATGGGCACGTCGATCAGGTTTGCGTCGCCTAACTGCTCGATGAGTCGGAAAACCAGTTCGGCCGTTGCGGCTGCGGTGGGGTCCCAAAGAACGATATCGGCAAAAGATTCCGGCTCCAGGTGGTGGTCGATCATGACCTTGCGGGCACGCGACTGACGCACCATCGGGGCCAGCTCCTTGATTCGGTCGAGGGCCGAAAAATCAAGACAGAAGATCAGATCGGCTTGTTCCATCAACTGGCTTACCGGCACCCGCACTTTCTCATCGAAGGCGATAACGTCGCCGTTGCCCGGCATCCAGTGCAGATTTTGGGAGTAGTCCGTCGGTGTCACAACCGTAACGTGATGGCCTTTTTTGCGGAGGTAGCCCGCCAGTCCGAGCGACGACCCCATAGCGTCGGCATCAGGGTTTTGGTGGGTTGTAATCAGCACGGTTTGGGCCACACCATCCGGTAGTTGTCCGATGACCGCACCAATCGCTTCAATGTCTTGCATATTCAGGTGGCCGTAGCCCCAATCAAAACCCAAAAGTACGAATAATTCGCACAAGACAGGCGACCGCGTCGGGCGTCACATTGCCTGAAACGTCTTACCTTTACCCTGCTCTGAGCTGAGTACCTAAAATTTGGACATAACTATTTAGAATGGCAACGAATCAAACGTTCACCATGATTAAGCCCGATGCCGTTGAGGCCGGGTACACCGGAGCAATCATCAAACAGATCGAAGAAGCGGGTTTCCGCATTGTGGCGATCAAAAAGACCCGGCTAACCCCCGAACGGTCGGGTCAGTTCTACGCCGTTCACAATGAGCGATCCTTCTACAATGATCTGTGCACTTACATGTCGTCGGGTACGGTTGTACCGATGATCTTGGAAAAAGAAAACGCGGTAGCCGATTTCCGCAAACTGATTGGTGCCACCAACCCGGCTCAGGCTGAAGAAGGCACGATCCGCAAACTGTATGCGAAGTCGATAGAAGCCAACGCTATTCACGGCTCTGATTCCGACGAAAACGCGCAGATCGAGGGCAGTTTCTTCTTTGCTGCAACGGAGCAATATTAGTCAAGTCAAAAAGTCAACGGTCGAAAGTCACGCAATCAGCGACTTTTGACCGTTGACTTTTTGACTTGTGGCTTTTTCAAAATACTTGCAGAACTCCCGGAGTTCGCACACGCTGCATTTGGGTGAGCGGGCAACGCACACGTAGCGGCCGTGCAGAATCAGCCAATGGTGGGCTTTCGGAACGTACTGTTTGGGAATATGAGCCATCAATGCGTTCTCCACGGCGAGGGGAGTAGTGGCTGTCAGCGGAGCCAGCCCAAGCCGGTGCGATACCCGAAACACGTGCGTGTCGACCGCCATCGTCGGTTGGTTATAGACCACCGAAAGAATCACATTGGCCGTTTTGCGACCCACGCCCGGCAACGTCTGTAGAGTCTCGACGGTTGCCGGAATTTCGCCCCCAAACTGTTCCATCAACGCCCGTCCCATCCCGACCAAGTGCTTCGCCTTGTTGTTTGGATACGATACGCTACGGATATAAGTGAACACCTCATCGGCCGATGCTGCTGCTAACGATTCCGGTTCGGGGAAACGGGCGAACAAGGCAGGCGTCACCTGATTGATGCGCTTGTCGGTACACTGCGCTGACAGAATCACGGCTACCAGCAACTCATACGGGTTGCCGAAGCTTAGTTCTGTCTGCGGCTCAGGGTAATGCTGGATGAAATAGTCAAGAAAACGGCGGAAACGTTCTTTTTTTAGCATAGTGCATGGACAGCCTGGTTCCGTAACTCGACGGCAAGGCTGTTAAGTGCTTCGCCATCGGGCTACAGGACCGGACTGAAAATGGCAAATTCCTCTGCTCAATTACGAACGCCGTAATTGAGCAGAGGAATTTGCGGGATAGTGTTGGGAGTAGTTCAGGATTGCCTGAACCGTACTGACTCGTGGCTGGCGTTCTATTTTGTTCATCAATGCCCGCAGTTCGAGAGCTTCGAGGAAGAACGTCATCAGTTCCGGCTCTGACATCATGGCGTCTTCAATGAGCAGGTTGTCCTCGGGCGAGGTCTCCTCATAGACGTACCGGATCACATCATCTTGGGTAAATGTTTTTGTCATAACTCGGCGCACGTTTGCTTAACTGTTTACGCAAATTGATTAAAGCGTAACGCATACGTCCCAAAGCCGTGTTGATGCTGACGCCGGTCGCATCGGCAATCTCCTGGAAACTCATTTCCTCGTAGTGCCGCATGATGAGCACCTGACGCTGTTGTTCCGGCAACCGCTGAATCAACTCGCGTAAGTGCTCGTGTGTTTCCTGCCGAATTTGGAGCGATTCTACCGAATCCTCCGCGAATTCAAGCGTATTGAACACACTGCTTCCGTCTTCAAACACCACACTGGGGTAGCGTTTATCTTTTCGGAAATAGTCAATGGCCAAGTTGTGTGCGATCCTGATAATCCACGGGAGAAACTTTCCTTCCTCGTTGTATTTACCCGACTTAATGGTGTCCACGGCTTTGATAAACGTGTCTTGCATTAAGTCTTCCGCCACGTACTGATCCTTGACAATCAGATAGATGGTGGTGTAAAGCTTCGATTTGTGCCGTTGCACCAATTTCGCAAAGGCCTTCTCATTACCACGGATGTACAGGGAAATCAGCTCACTATCGTTTACCTGGGCTTTTTCCATTTTCAGTAAGACAATTAGGTAACGTAGAGCTGTGTTCCGATAGTGTATGTGTTAGGTAAGAATATTGTGAAGCCGGAGAGCGGGCATAAAAATAAGGGATTTGTTAAATCAATTGCAAGTATGCAAGCAATAAATCTGCCAAACGATAGTTTGTTCTGCAAAAAAAGGTCAGTACGGGCGTTTCCCCTCTCCTACAAAATGCGAGATGCCTACTCCATACTTATCCGTAGAAACTATTGCACTTACGTTCGATGACGGGTTATAGATTCGTTTTGATAGCCAAAGGTTTACTATTGTTTTTTCTTTCCGCCACCTTATTTTTTGACCAGGTCCCCAGTGAGAAAAAGTTTACCGTACTGTTGCTCCGGTCAGGTTCGTCGGTAGGTACATCATGTATACCGGTATGCCCACCAAATCAACAGCCCCTGAATTGGTAGCCGCGCCCAGCGTAACCAGGCCGGTGTTTTTTGGAAACGGTTGGATACGGCCATGAACACGTTGGCCGGGAAGACTGCAAGTAACAGCAAAATTAGCCCCCAGGCGGAAACGGAGCGGGTTGCCGGGAAGAGCAGACCAACGCCAAGCACGATCTCCGCCACACCACTTACGACAACCATCAGCGAATGGGCCGGAATATACGGTGGCATCAATGCCAGATACGGTTTCGGATTGATGAAATGGTTGGCGCCCGCAGCGATGTACAGAAAAGCCTGAAGATAAAGCCCGAGGGTGTTCATGGAGGAAAATTTCGACGGAAGTAAAATGCTGTAGCCAGTCTTGCTAAGGGACTTGCACAAGCCGACGTAAACCTACGCACCCGATATGACAAAACGATTCACCTTATTCGCTAAACCTTCCGTCGGAGTGCCCATCCAACCGGTCAAACCAACAGTCCTGTGAAAACCAAACTGTTTGCCGTGGCGGTACCCGTACTGCTTTTCTTGATGGGTGGTGCTCAGGCCCAGAACCAGCCTGACGTACACATCGCTAAAATTCGTCCGACGCCCGAGGAGCGCGTGATCCAAAAAACGGAGCGAAAAGCTACCGTAGCTGCCATGAAGCCCGCCGAACGAAAAGCGTTCAAAAAGACACACCGCGATCAGCGGCAGGCCCGCCTGAACGCGATGACGCCTGAACAAAGACTGAAAACAGACCAACGTCGGCGCGTTCGGAAAGAGACGAAGAAGGCTGGCAAATGAGAAACAACATGCGGATGCTGCCGACTGGGGGTCGTCCGCGTACTGTCATTCTACAACGTGCCCCACGAACCCGGCACTGTTGTCTAAGATCAGTCCACCACGCCGGAATCCTAATCCGCAGGCGTCGCCCGCGTGAAAGACCCCCGCCTGGTAGGTATTGTCGGCAGTATCGCGGAGGAAATCGACGTATTCCTGGTAGATTTTCGGGTAGTCGCCGTACTCGCCCGCAACAGCCTGCCGCTCGTTGCCGTCGGCGTTGAGAATGCGGACGTTGGCTCCTTCGCGACCGAACAACACTTTTTCGACGCACGGTTTTTCGACCAGCGGTTTGGTGTCTGTTTCCAGCAGGAGCGGATGGTTGGGGTACAGTTCCCAAAGAATTTTAAGCATGTATTTCGACTGAAAAAGCAGGGCGTAGGCCGGATTGAGCACGACTGCCAGCCGCTTTTTTACGATCTCGGTCAGGATGGCGGTCAACTCAGGCTCCTCTTCGGCGATGGTTTCCCACGGCACGAGTTTGAACCAGAAGTCCAGCTTCTCAAACTGACCGTTTTTAGGATTCTGCCAGAAAATGCCTTCTTCAGCCGAAAATTCCACGCCGTCTACAAAGTCGAATTCGATCTCGAAACCAGCTTCGCGGGCCGCTTCGCCAATCAGGGCCACGTTGGCATCGTCTTCGGGAACGTCGCGGATGGCGGACAGTAACAGCGTTGGCTGAAGATCGGGGTGTTGGGCAAGTAATTCCTCAAATTGCCCCGTCAGCGTTTCGAATACGGTGTTAAACTGCTGACTCTCATCGAGACCGTTGGCGCGGAGGTGGGCGTATTGCACCACGGCCGTTTCGGGCAGGCAGGTGGCCGTATCGGCGTTGAACTCGATAAGTTTGATGGGCCTGCCATCAACACCGCCCGCGAGGTCGAAGCGGCCATAGAGGTGGATATTCCGGTCGTCGTCCCACGAGAATTTGATGAGGTCGATAAGGTTGGCCGGGATGCCGAGTTCAGCGAACCGGTTCTGGTCGATGACGTGCTGTCCGGCTGCCACAAACATGTCGAAGAGTTCGTTGGCCGCTTCGTAGTACGCGTCGGCGTCGGCGGGCGTTATGGCCACCACTTCGTTGGCCAAGTAGGGCAGGGTGTCCTGACCGAGCATCCAGTCCCAGCCGAGGTTGCGGAGTTGAGCGTCGGGCGGGATGGGGAGCGATTTGAGAAGCATGCCAGTAGATGAGGAATGAATAACAGGAGATGGGCGATGACGAATGGCGGAGCGGTAAGGTACTCGTCAAGGATGCTTTGATTCCATAAACTAACCATCTTTTATGATTCGTGTTCTTTTTGTTTTTGTTGGAATGCTGCTCACTGGGACAACCGGTCCGGTAGCGGGTCAGTCGGTTTCGAAGCGTCAGCCGGTTTCAGTGATTTTCGATACCGACATGGGACCGGACTACGACGACGTGGGGGCTATTGCCATGCTTCACGCCCTCGCCGACAGCGGTCAGGCCCGAATTTTGGCCACCATCGCCAGCACAAAATACCCCAAAGTAGCCGCCGTGCTCAGCGTTCTGAATACGTATTTTGGCCGCCCTGATCTGCCCATCGGCGTACCGAAAGGAAAGGCTATTACGGATAAAGACAGCCAGCATTGGTCCGACACCATCACGGCCCGCTACCCACATGCCATCCGCAGCAATGCCGACGTGCCCGACGCGGTGGTGCTATACCGTCAACTATTGGCTAAACAGCCCGATGGCAGCGTGACGATTATTTCGGTGGGGTTCATGACCAATTTAGCCAACCTGCTCAACTCCCGTCCTGACCAATATTCCCGGCTGTCGGGCAAAGAATTAGTTGCCCGGAAAGTGAGGCAGTTGGTCGGCATGGCGGGCAAGTTTCCGGGCGGGAAAGAGTACAACGTTTTCATGGATACGCCCGCGTCGAACGGGGTGTTTGCCAACTGGCCCACGCCGGTTTTGCTGAGTGGTTTCGAGATTGGCGAACAAATTCACAGTGGATTGCCGCTCATCCGAAACAACCAGATACGAAACAGCCCCGTGAAAGATGTGTTTGCCATCAGTATGCCCAAAGCGAAGGAAGATGCCGGGGGGCGGATGAGCTGGGACCAAACCGCTGTGCTGGTGGGCATTAACGGTTACGCGCCATACTACACCGTGAAACCCGGTCGGATAACGATGAAGCCTGACGGCTCCAACGGCTGGGACACGGCTGGCAAAGGCCATCAATATCTGGTAGTGAAAATGCCCGTGCTACAAGTCGAAAAAATCATCAACGACTTGATGCAGCACCAGCCGGTAAAGCGGTAAGGTGGCTTACCGTATTACCATCTCCTGTCGTATGGTTGACAATCCCGCCTGTAGCGCGAATGATGCCAGTAACGACTGATACAAAGCCACCTGCTGGGCGCAATGCGCTTGGCTCCAGCCGAGTTCAGCCGCCATCAGATCAGCGACTTGGGGCGTCAGGCGGGCAGTTAGCTGCCAGTCGGAGAGTTCGAGACGCCAGCGCCGGGCCAGCACGTCGCGGAGGGTAACGGCCATTTCCTGCCGGACCTGGTACACCACTTCAGCATTCAGGAAAGGTAGATCGTCGGTTGGCTTTTGAGCAAGATGAGGCTGTTCTCGGGATAGTTTGGCGACCTGCTCCGCCCGGCTGCCGTAGGTGCGCATCAGGTGCTGGCACACGTCGGCGGGCAACGCATATTGGCTTTGCAGCGTTTGCCAGTCCTCGAAGCGGTAGTTCTCGCCACCCACCAAGAAATGGGTTTCGGTGGTGCTGGAGACTGTTTTGCCCAGCAATTCACC